>JBQTHS010000052.1:0-6117 GCA_052389635.1 Bacteroidota bacterium
AAAAGCCCAAATGAGTGCAGATCCAATCCGTATTATTCTGGCAGACGATCATAAGTTAGTCAGGGAATCATGGAAAGTTTTATTGGAGAACAACCCGGGGTTCCGGGTGGTGGCCGATTGTGATAACGGCGTGGATGCCGTTCTGCAAGCGAAGAAGCTTCTGCCCGATATTATGCTCGTGGATATCAACATGTCACCCGGCAACGGATTTTCCGTGGCAAGGCAGGTTGCAGCAGAATTGCCATCTGTCAGGGTCATCGGCTTGTCCGTAAACAATCAGCCCAAATATGCAGTGAAGATGGTGGAGCTTGGCGCTAGGGGCTATCTTACCAAAACCTCCTCTCTCGAAGAGATCACCCATGGAATCTGTGAAGTTCATAAAGGCAATATTTATATCTGCGAAGAAATAAGAAACCATCTCCCTCCATCTGAATAACTGCTCTCATTAGGAGCTTAGTTGTTTCACCGTCTCCCCAAAACCCGGTAGATTTGCCGCTTATTTACACTCTTTTTCTTTAAAAAGAAGGTTGCAGAAAAAAGCAAACATGCGAGATGGAACTGAGCAAAAACTTTGATCATAAGACGGCAGAGCAGAAATGGTATCAGCATTGGCTGGATAAAAAATATTTTCACAGTGAACCTGATGAACGGGAACCCTACACAGTTGTTATCCCCCCGCCGAATGTAACGGGTGTGCTGCATATGGGCCATTGTCTTAATAATACTATCCAGGACATATTAGTGCGCCGGGCCAGGATGCAGGGTAAGAATGCCTGCTGGGTGCCGGGTACCGACCATGCTTCCATCGCCACCGAAGCCAAAGTAGTGCAGATGTTGCGGGAAAAAAGTATTGCCAAATCGTCCCTGAGCCGTGAAGATTTTTTAAAATATGCCTGGGAATGGAAGGAAAAATACGGCGGCATCATCTTACAGCAATTAAAGAAACTTGGCTGCAGCCTTGACTGGGACAGGACTGCTTTTACCATGGACCCTGATTATTATCAATCTGTCATCAGTGTATTCATTGACTTATACAATAAAGGGTACATCTACCGCGGAAAGCGGATGATCAACTGGGATGTAAAGGCAAAAACGGCGTTGAGTGATGAAGAAGTGATACGTAAACAAACCAGTCAGAAGCTGTATCATCTGAAATATAAACTGGATATACCTGGCGATGAATACATCGTTATTGCAACCGTTCGTCCGGAAACCATCATGGGCGATACAGCCATCTGTGTACACCCAGGTGATGGACGATATCAGCGCCTGCATGGCCAATTTGCTTTTGTTCCGCTGATCCACCGGCGCATTCCCATTATCACAGATGAATATGTGAGCATGGAATTCGGTACCGGCGCATTGAAAGTGACACCGGCACATGATATGAACGACAACCAGCTCGGGCAAAAGCATAACCTCGAAGTAGTGGATATATTCAATGAGGACGGTACCCTGAATACAGCAGCGCAGATATACATTGGTGAAGACCGCTTTGAAGCAAGAAAAAAGATAGCCAAAGAGCTGAAAGAAAAAGGACATATTGTAAAGATCGAAGACTATACCAGTGAAGTAGGCTACTCAGAAAGAACAGATGAAGTGGTGGAACCCCGCCTCTCCCTGCAATGGTGGGTGGAGATGAAAAAAATATCCGGGCCTGCGCTGGAAGCTGTGATGAACGATGAAATAAAATTCTATCCTGCCAGGTTTAAAAACCTGTACCGCCACTGGATGGAAAACATCAGGGACTGGTGCATTTCAAGACAGTTGTGGTGGGGGCACCGGATACCGGCCTGGTATGCACCGGATGGTTCTTTTGCTGTGGCAGCAACAAAGGAAGAAGCATTTCAGCAGCTGAAAATTAATAATGAAGAATTAATAATTAATAATATTTCGCAAGACGAGGATTGCCTTGACACCTGGTTCTCCAGCTGGCTATGGCCTTTTGAAGTTTTTAAAGGTTACAGCAATCCCGGAAATAAGGATATTAATTATTACTATCCCACCAATACCCTGGTGACCGCACCGGAGATTATTTTCTTCTGGGTGGCCCGGATGATTATGGCTGGTTTTGAATACAGGAAGCAAAAACCTTTCAGCGAAGTGTATTTTACGGGGATCGTAAGAGATAAAATTGGCAGGAAGATGAGCAAGAGCCTGGGCAACTCACCTGACCTGTTAGAGATGATTGATAAAGACGGCGCCGATGCGGTCCGCTTTGGTATTATGATCTCCTCTCCGGCCGGGAACGACCTGATGTGGGACCCGGCGGGTAATGAGCAGGGACGTTTCTTCATCAATAAAATGTGGAATGCGCTGAAATTAGTCAGGAGTTGGGAGTCCAGAGTCGGGAATTCACCCAAAAGCCTGGAAAAGGAGGAAGCCGTGAACTTTGCTGTTCAGTGGTTTGAATCCCGCTTAAGTGAAGTTAGAGCCGAGCTGGATGGACAGTTCAAAGATTTCAGGTTAAGCGAAGCGCTGAAAACAACTTACTCCCTTATCTGGGATGATTTCTGCAGCTGGTACCTGGAATGGGTAAAGCCCGGGTTTGAAGAACCTGTAGATATAGCTGTTTATCAAAAAACGGTTGATTTTTTTGAACAACTCGTTCAGTTGCTGCACCCCTTCATGCCATTTGTTACCGAAGAGATATATCATCATCTGAAAGAACAAAGTACAGATCTTACCATAAAACAATTGCCAGAATTCACCTCCCCCGATGCCACTGTATTAATAAACGGGGAAATATTAAAAGCAGATATTACTGCCATCAGAGATGCAAGAATAAAAAATCAAATTAAAGGGGTGGAGCAGATTAAGTTCATTGGCAACAGCTCAGCTGCCTTGCTTTACGGGAGAGATAATAGTATGTTACTTCTCTTGCAAAAGCAATGTAATCTGGAATATTTTGCACCAGAAGATATTGTCAAGAACTCTTCAAATGAAATTGTTGTCAACTCATCTGACAGGGCATTCTTTCTCACCTTAGACAGGGTAGTAGACAAATCAATACAAAAAGCTGAGTTAATTAAAGATCTGGAGTATCTAAAAGGATTTCTTATTTCCGTAGAAAAAAAACTCGGTAATGAACGCTTTGTGCAAAACGCCAAACCTGAAGTGATAGAGATTGAAAGGAAAAAAAAGGCTGATGCAGAAGCGAAGATCAAAGTGATTGAGGAAAGCATCGCTTCACTGTAATTTCAACACAGAGTGACAGGGAAAAGGAGTTACACAGAGAAAGCCCCTCTGTGTAACTCAAAAAACTCCCCGGCTCTGTGTTGTAACTATCTCGGTATAATACTCACCGGCAGCACAAACTCAAACCTTGTTCCCTGGAAACCGTCAAACTGGTCGGGGTCCAGCAAGCGGCTGATGCGGAAACCGAAGGTCAGCGGATACTGGTTCCACCATTTAGTGTCAATAAAAATTTCTCCCCCCGCACTGCGCTGGTCCCTTGTCTGTGTTTTATCCCTTGAATACACTTTGGCGAAATCATAAAAGGCATTGGCCCTGATACGTTGCAGATAGAGGATATTCCCAAAACCCCAATCCGGGTATAAAAGCGGAAAATGATAGTTAGCGGATAAACGCCACATTCTTGAAAAATATCTTCCCTCATATCCCCTTGCATAAGCAAAACGGTTGGAGAAAACGATCTGCCCCAGCGTATCCCGCTGCTGAAAAGAACCGGTGAGCACCAAATTATGGGTTGACAAAATCCCCGGCACATACAATGCCCCGCTGCCGATGAACTGGTAGCCGCTTACATCCGTAATGGCATGGCGGTGATTAGCCAGCACAGAATAAGCAAACCTTGGATAAATATGCTGCACGGACCGCTGCACCTGCTGCGTCCACGACAAAGTATGAAGCAGATAGCTGAATGATGAATTGCCCAATGAATCTTTATAAAAATCCTTATTGAACTCATTCCGCAGGATGTAATAACTGCCGGCGCTGAAGTTCTTATAGGTTTGCCCGCTGGCATAGCTGAGCGGAATGTTCAGGCCGACACGGGTGTCTAATTGCCCCCACTGGCGGATACGGTTGCCGACCGGGGTTTCATTGTCAAATGTATATTCCACTCCGCCTGTAAAGTAGGGAAACAAGGCCCCATAAGTGGTAAAGAATCCAGTTGAGTTGGTCTTATCATTCTGATTGTAAGCATAAAATAATTCCGACTGTAAAGTGTTCAGCACATTTTCGCCATAGATGGAATAAGTAAAGACAGGGTCTGAATAATAAGGCCGCCAGCTGTGAAAGTTCAGCAGCTTTGTGCCTTTCTTGTATTTATCTGCCGAAAAACTTCTTGGCGGGATATTAATAAATTGTAAAATATCCCCTGCTCCTCCAGTTTTGCTCACAGAATGTTTTTCGGTCAGGATTTCTGTGCTGGCCACATTTATTTCTTTCCATTCAATATCGTTTTCATTCACCTGTTTCAGTTGGTAGCCTTCCGCCGTGAAAGCCGACCAGGTAATTTTTCCATTGGCAGCATTCACAAAATAGTTTCCCAAAAGGCCATTTGAGATTCTGAAAATTTTTCTGTCGCTCATCCTCAAACCAAATACATGATCATTACCACCATAGGAAGCGGTGAAATAAACTACCCCGTTGCTGAAACAGGGATAGCCTATCACATTAAAAGAAGGGGATGTCAGCATCACCAGGTGTCGTCCTACTGAAATATCTGTGATAGCCAGCGACATTTTGCCGTCATAATGACGAACAGATGCCAGCAATATATTATTGTCAATAAACTTGGGGTCGGTTATCAGGCTCAGTCCTGCCGGTTGTACTACTGAATCAAGTACATGGCCATCATTTGCATCCAGGATATGTATGGCGCTGTGGCCACCGGGGTTTACCTGTATAGCTGCCACTTTATTGCCATCAGGTGAAATATCAGGGGTGAAATATTTTGTTTTATGCGCCAGTGTTTGCTGCTGCCCTGTTACAACATCCAGTATCCTGATCACACTGTAATCCTTCCAGCTCCAGCGCAGATCGCTTTCATAGGCAGCATATACTATTTTTCCATTGCGGTAGCTGAACTGTTCATCAACGGAAATATCCCTGACCCGGATGCGGCGCTCCCCGTTCTTATCCTTTAGCATAAAAGCGGGGCGGTGACGGTAATCTGTTTTCAGGTAGATAAGTGAATCGCTGCCGGCGGCATAAGGGAAGAAATAATTGGTCACATAGTTTTTCTGAACAGGAAAAACAAAGTCACTTCGCCTGGAAGCCTCTCTGTCACCCTGAGCCTGCCGAAGGGTGGTCTTATACGATTCCATTGCTTGCTCCCGGAAGGTCTTGTAATCAACGCCTGCATGTTTCTTTACCGCTGCCTGAAATGGATAAAACAAACTTTTATAAGCGCTGGCATCCTTTGTTACTTTTGTCCAGAAGTCAGCTCCGTATTTCTCTCTTCCATAATTCACTAACAGGTAGCCGAGATAATAATGATTGGGTACATAATCTTTTAGTGAACCATTGCGCAGTTTCATCCAGGAGTATTTTTTGCCTGCCTGCCAGAGTGCAGGAAAAGCATTCATGAACTGCGGTAGCCTGCCCCTGCCCTGGTTTGTCAGCGCTGTTTCAACATATACGGCATCCCCTTCGTAGAACCAGTTGGGGATGGCGGCATTGATGGCCAGGTCATAACCCTGCTCACCGGAAATTACTTTCATGAGTTTACTCAGACCGTTGCTGAAATTATTGATCTGCTGTACGTGGCGGTATTCATGTACGGCCAGTTGATCGGTCCAGGGAATGCTGCCCTGTCCAAAATTGTTCATCTCAGGAGTCAGGAAAAATTCACTGCGGTAAGGGCCAAGGCCTACATAACCGTTAGCGATCACGGTTTGGTTTTGCAGAACGATGTTGATCTTTTTCAGTTGTTTGCCCAGGGAATAGGGTTGTTGTGAAGCAAGATAATGAACCACAAATGCCACCCGGTTGGCCGAGCTATCCATACCTGCCGGATAAATGATACTTGCCGTATCAGTATGGATCTGTTTCCATTTAAGCGAAGGAGGGTTGCCGCCGAACTGCTGAGAGTAGAGGGATACTGAAGGCAAAAGGCAAAAACCAAAAGGCAAAAGGCAAAAGGCAAAA
>JBQTHS010000053.1:0-39860 GCA_052389635.1 Bacteroidota bacterium
TCAACATCATGGAGTTCTGCAAACAGTTCAATGCAAGAACACAGGACAAACAAGGGAAAGTTCTCCCCGTATTAATCACCGTTTATTCTGACAAGAGTTTTGATTTTATCATCAAAACGCCTCCTGCTGCCGTACAACTGATGGAAGCAGCAAAAATTCAGAAAGGTTCCAAAGAGAGCAACCGAAACAAAGTGGGTAAAGTAAACTGGACACAGGTAGAAGCAATTGCCAAAGACAAAATGCCCGACCTGAATTGCTTTACAGTAGAAAGCGCTATGAAAATGGTGGCCGGTACTGCCCGCAGCATGGGCCTGACCGTGGAAGGAAAAGCTCCGTGGGAAAATTAATTTTTTGAACCTTCCGCCTTTGCTAAAACTACGGCGGACAAGAAAAACGAAGTATCATGTCATTCATCAGTAAAAAAAGAAAAGTTGCAGAAACAAAAGTTGACAGCAACAAATCATATTCATTAAAAGAAGCCTCTGCGCTGGTAAAGCAGATCACCACCTGCAAATTCGATGCTTCCGTTGACCTGCATGTCCGCTTAGGTGTTGACCCCAAGAAGGCTGACCAGGCTATCCGTGGTACGGTTACGCTGCCGCACGGTACCGGTAAAACAAAAAAAGTATTAGTGCTTTGTACACCCGATAAGGAAGCTGAAGCCAAAGCTGCCGGAGCTGACTATGTGGGTCTCGACGAATTTGTAACTAAGATCGAAGGCGGATGGGTGGATGTGGACGTTATCATTGCCACACCCTCTGTCATGCCTAAGATCGGTAAACTGGGTAAAGTGCTGGGTCCCCGCAACCTGATGCCCAATCCTAAAACCGGTACCGTGAGCAACGATGTTGCAGGCACTGTAAACGAAGTGAAAGGGGGTAAGATCGCTTTCAAGGTTGATAAAGCAGGTATCATCCATGCTTCTATTGGTCGTGTAAGTTTTACTCCGGAAAAAATTGCAGAAAACAGCCAGGAATTGCTGAATGCGATCATAAAAGCAAAACCATCCAGTGCAAAAGGGATTTACCTGAGAGCTATCAGCATGGCCAGCTCTATGAGCCCCGGAATTGTGATCGATTCAAAAGCATTTGTTCACTAATTCTTAAACAGGTCCGCCAGTCGGCGGATGACAAATAAAATGGTATGACAAAAGATCAAAAAAACGAAGTGATAGAAGTGCTGAAAGGCAAGTTCTCCCAGTACAATAACTTCTATGTCACCGATACAGAATCACTGTCTGTTGAGCAGGTGGGCAAACTGCGCCGGGCTTGTTTTGACAAAAAAGTGGAAATGAAAGTGGCCAAGAACACTTTGATTAAAAAGGCGCTTGAAGCATTGGACAGCGAGAAATATGCAGGTATGTATGATTCACTGCATAAAGTAACAGCCCTGATGTTCTCAGAAAATCCTAAAGAGCCGGCCCTCATCATCAGCTCCTTCCGCAAGGAAAGCAATGCTGAAAAGCCGGTGATGAAAGCAGCCTTCATCAATGGGGATGTGTATATGGGCGATAACCAATTGGTGGCCTTAACTAAGATCAAAACGAAGAACGAACTGATCGGCGAAGTGATTGGTTTGTTGCAATCTCCTGCGAAAAGGGTGCTGGCTGCTTTGCTGCAGCATGCAGAGAAGAAAGCAGAGGCAGTACCGGCAGAGTAATTGACAATTGGCAATAAGCAACGGGCAATTGTCCATAGCTTATTGTATTTTGATAATACCCAGGCCTGAGGGTTAATAAAGGCAAATTTTTTTAATCACTCCGCCGGAGATCCTGAGCGAAGTCGAAGGACAATGAAGGCGGGAAAAATTTAAATCAAATGGCAGACGTAAAAGCATTAGCAGAAGGCCTGGTGGCCTTAACAGTAAAAGAAGTACAGGAACTGGCTGACTTCTTAAAAACAGAATACGGCATTGAGCCTGCAGCTGCAGCGGTAGTTGTAAGCGGTGGCGGCGATGGCGGCGGCGGCGCTGCTGCTGAAGAAAAAACAGCATTCACTGTTGTGCTGAAGAGCGGCGGTGCTTCCAAACTGAATGTAGTGAAGATCGTTAAAGACCTGACCGGTCTTGGTCTGAAAGAAGCCAAAGACATGGTTGACGGCGCTCCGAAGAACATCAAAGAAGGTGTTTCCAAAGCAGAAGCTGAAGAAATTGCAGCCAAACTGAAAGACGCAGGTGCTGAAGTTGAGATTGCTTAATTTTTCTCCGGAATATTTTTAAAACCCTTTGCAAAAAGCAAGGGTTTTTTTTATTGCAGAGATAAGTACGGGGAAATTTTTTGATAAATCTCTTCCGTCACCGCCATCACTTTCTTTATATCCTCCACCCTGGCAAAAGGCCCATGTTCTTTTCTGTAAGCTATAATAGGGTTGGCAAGACTGTACCGGATATAAGGATGGGCTTTCAGTTCATCAACGGTTGCCGTATTGATATTGATCTTTCGTACAGATAGGTCTTCCAGTTTCAGGTATTGTTTGATCTTTTGAAAGGTGGAGTCTGGCAGGCCAAAAGTTTCTGCTACCTGGTTAATGGAATAAAACCCGCCTAATTTGTCCCTGAAGTTTACAATCCGGGCCGAGAGTTTGCTTCCAATACCCGGCAGGGAAATAAAGGCTGTTGTGTCGGCAGCGTTTATGTCAATTATCGGATAGCGGGGAGTATATGTTTTTGCAGGTGCATTTTCTGCTGGCTGATAGGCGCTCTCGTTATAGGAATTGTTTTCTTTTTGTTCTGCTGCAATCCTTATAAAAGGGGCAATCCTTTCATATTCGTTCGTGAAAAGGCCATAAATCTTTTTTACATCTTCCGGCTTTCTGAAACGGCCGCCTTTGTTTAAATAATTTTGGATAATGCGGATTGTTTTCTCTCTTAGCCCAAGTTTTTCCCAACCTTCGGGTGATAAAGTGTTGGGATCAAAATAAAACAGTTCAGCTTTCTCACCGGGGTAATGCTTGTTTTTGCTCCTGTCGTATTTATAATTATCCGCATTATCATCGTTATACGAACTGTATGGCTGATTTTCCCCGGCCGTTTCTTTTTGTTCCAGTTGTTTAAGCGAAGCAACCCAGGCAGTATCCGTTTGAACTGCTTTAACAGAGGCGTTTTTTGAGATAATTTCAGGGGTAAGAAAAACAACAATTATTATTGCGATAATTGCCAGGATGGCAATCCTGTCCCTCCGGGTGAAATGAAGATAATCCCTGGCAAATTCTTTCCAGTTCATCAGCGGGTTTTGCGTTCAAATTAAGGCTTCTTTACCGGCCTGAAAATGGCCTGTTCGTGGTATTTTGGCCGAATTGTTGTGAGCAAAGTTTTCTTGGCTGGAAATTTTAAATCCTTACCTTTGCCATCCTTTATTTTGGCCAATAATATTTTGACATCCCAAATCATGCGCAAGTAATTGACCTTCATAGGTTTTTGTTTCGAATGGAACAAAGGCCTGTAAGTGATTTGTGTGTCCCCATCATTGTAAAAACCGGTTTTACGCTATGTCTTCAACCAAAGTGAACTCAAGAGTGGATTTCGGTAAAATCAGGCACCTCGCAGACGCCCCTGACCTTTTGGAAGTACAGATCCAGTCGTTCAAAGAATTTTTCCAGTTAGAAACTACACCCGACAAACGCAACATCGAAGGTTTGTTCCGTGTGTTCAAAGAAAATTTTCCGATCACAGATACCCGGAACATTTTCGTACTGGAATTCCTGGACTACTTCATTGATCCCCCCCGTTATACTATTGATGAGTGTATGGAGAGGGGCCTTACCTACGCTGTTCCCCTCAAGGCCAAACTGCGTTTGAGCTGTAATGATGAGGAGCATGTGGACTTCCAAACCATCGTTCAGGATGTATTCCTTGGAAATATTCCTTACATGACACCCCGCGGTACATTTGTTATAAATGGAGCCGAACGGGTGGTGGTATCACAGCTTCACCGTTCTCCCGGCGTATTCTTTGGCCAGTCTGTTCACCCGAACGGAACAAAAATTTACTCTGCCCGGGTAATTCCTTTCAAAGGCGCCTGGATGGAGTTTGCCACCGATATCAACAATGTGATGTATGCCTACATTGACCGTAAGAAAAAATTCCCGGTTACCACATTGCTGCGTTCTATCGGGTATGAAACCGATAAAGACATCCTCGAACTCTTCGGCATGGCCGATGAAGTGAAAGTTGAAAAAAAGACGCTTGGTAAATATGTTGGAAAGAGATTAGCAGCAAGAGTGCTCAGAACATGGGTAGAAGATTTTGTGGATGAAGACACCGGCGAAGTGGTCTCCATCGAGCGGAATGAAATTGTGATGGAAAGAGATACTGTTCTGGACGAAGATGCCATTAACACCATTGCAGAAATGGATGTGAAGAGCATCTTTATCCAGCGGGAAGATGTGGGCGGCGACTATGCCATCATCTACAACACACTGAACAAGGATACTTCCAACAGCGAGCTGGAAGCAGTGCAGTTCATCTACCGCCAGCTCCGCGGGGCCGATGCGCCGGATAATGAAACAGCCCGTGGCATTATTGATAAATTATTTTTCAGTGATAAACGCTATGACCTCGGTGAAGTAGGCCGTTACAAGATCAACCGCAAGCTGAATCTTGATCTGCCGATTGAGAAAAAAACACTCACCAGGGAAGATATCATCCTTATCATCAAATACCTCGTACGCCTTACCAACGGCAAAGCAGAGATTGATGATATTGACCACCTGAGCAACCGCCGTGTAAGAACAGTGGGAGAGCAGTTGTATGCACAGTTTGGTGTGGGGCTGGCCCGTATGGCCCGTACTATCCGTGAAAGGATGAACGTAAGGGATAACGAGGTGTTCACACCCGTTGACCTGATCAATGCAAGGACATTGTCTTCTGTGATCAATTCCTTCTTCGGAACATCACAGCTTTCACAGTTCCTTGACCAGACAAATCCCCTGAGTGAAATAACTCATAAGCGGCGTATCTCGGCTCTCGGTCCCGGCGGTCTTAGCCGTGAAAGGGCAGGCTTTGAGGTTCGTGATGTTCACTACTCACATTATGGCCGTCTCTGTACGATTGAAACTCCCGAAGGCCCGAACATCGGTCTTATCTCTACGCTTTGCGTACATGCCAAGATCAATGACATGGGCTTTATTGAAACACCTTACCGCAGGGTGAATGATGGAAAAGTGAACATGAAAGAGTTGAGTTTCCTGAGTGCGGAGGAAGAAGACCTTGCTAAAATTGCCCAGGCCAATACTCCCCTTGATGAAAAAGGAAACTTCAAAGAAGAAAAAATTGTAAGCCGTGAGACGGGAGACTTCCCGATACTTGACAGGAATGATGTGGAGTTTATGGATGTGGCGCCCAACCAGATCGTTGGTTTAAGCGCCTCATTGATTCCCTTCCTTGAACATGACGATGCCAACCGTGCCCTGATGGGCTCCAACATGCAACGCCAGGCAGTACCGCTGATCCGTCCTGATGTGCCGATTGTAGGAACAGGACTGGAGGGCAAAGCGGCAAGGGATGCAAGGATACAAATACATTCCGACGGAAATGGAATTGTTGAGTTTGTGGATGCTAATGAGATTCATGTCCGTTACGACAGGGATGATGCTGAGAAATTAGTAAGTTTTGAAGATGACCTGAGAATTTATAAACTGACCAAGTTCATCAAGACCAACCAGGAAACCTGCATCAATCTGAAGCCTGCTGTACGGAAAGGCCAGAAGGTAAAGCGGGGCGATTTCCTCACCGAAGGTTATGCTACACAGAACGGTGAACTGGCACTGGGTAAAAATCTGAAAGTGGCTTTCATGCCATGGAAGGGTTACAATTTCGAGGATGCGATCGTTATCAGTGAAAAAGTGGTGAAGGAAGACCTGTTCACTTCCGTTCACATTTCAGAATATGAACTGGAAGTAAGGGATACCAAGTTAGGCGAAGAAGAACTGACGCCGGACATCCCCAATGTTTCTGAAGAAGCTACCAAAGATCTGGACGAAAACGGGATCGTCCGCATTGGCGCACAGGTGAAAGAAGGCGATATATTAATCGGAAAGATCACTCCGAAAGGGGAAAGCGATCCCACGCCTGAAGAAAAACTGCTCCGTGCCATCTTTGGTGATAAAGCCGGTGATGCAAAAGATGCTTCGCTGAAAGCGCCAAACGGTGTGGAAGGTGTGGTAATTGGCAAGAAACTTTTCCAGCGGGCCAAAAAAGACAAGAATGCCAAAGTGAGAGAGAAAGCGGCCATGGAGAAACTGGAGAGGATGCATGAGAAGAATGAAAATGACCTGAAGGAGGTGCTGCTGGAAAAGCTGACCAATTTGCTGGCAAGCCATACTTCAGCAGGGGTAAGCAACAATTTTGGCGAAGTGCAGATTGGTAAAGGTGGAAAATTCACCGACAAGAACCTGCGGGGGCTTGATTATGCCAATATCAACCCGCTGGGATGGACCGGTGAGAAAAAAGTGGATGAAAATATCAATACACTTCTCCACAACTTCAATATCAAATACAATGAAGAACTCGGCCGTTATAAAAGGGAGAAATTCAACATCAGTATTGGTGATGAATTGCCTGCCGGTGTGCTGAAACTGGCTAAAGTTTATCTTGCCGTGAAGCGTAAACTGAAAGTGGGTGATAAAATGGCCGGCCGTCACGGTAACAAAGGCATCGTTGCCAAGATCGTCCGCCAGGAAGATATGCCTTTCCTTGAAGACGGAACCCCGGTAGATGTGGTGCTGAACCCGCTGGGTGTGCCCAGCCGTATGAACTTGGGACAGATCTACGAAACCATCCTCGGCTGGACCGGTGAGAAATTAGGGCTGAAATTTTCTACACCCATATTCGATGGCGCCACGGTGGATGAAATTGCTGATTACTGCAAACAGGCGGAGATACCGATGTATGGCCACACTTACCTGTATGATGGTGAGACGGGGGAGAAATTCCACCAGAAGGCTACCGTAGGTATCATCTATGTTATCAAGCTTCACCACATGGTGGATGATAAGATGCATGCCCGTTCTATCGGCCCTTACAGTTTGATTACACAGCAGCCGCTGGGTGGTAAGGCACAGTTCGGTGGTCAGCGATTTGGTGAGATGGAAGTATGGGCGCTGGAAGCTTATGGCGCCTCCAATATTTTGCAGGAACTGCTCACCATCAAATCAGACGACATCATCGGCCGTGCAAAAACATACGAGTCCATTGTGAAAGGAGATAATGTGCCGAGAGCCGGTGTGCCGGAATCATTCAATGTACTGGTGCATGAGCTGCGGGGGTTAGGGTTGGACCTGAAATTCGAATAAAGAAAAGCTGTTTGCCGATAGCTATTAGCTGTTAGCTGACTTCTTTTTAACGACAACGATATTTTATTAACGCCTGTAGCTAAGAACTAAAGGCTAAAAGCTAAAAGCTGAAATAAATGGCTATCAAAAAAGAAAATCGTCCCAAAGCGGGTTTTTCACAGATCACAATCGGCCTGGCTTCCCCCGACACTATCCTGGAGAGAAGCTATGGTGAAATTTTAAAGCCGGAAACGATCAACTACCGTACCTACAAACCAGAAAGAGATGGTTTGTTCTGCGAAAGGATCTTCGGCCCTGTGAAGGATTATGAATGCGCCTGCGGAAAGTACAAACGTATCCGCTACAAAGGCATCGTTTGCGACCGCTGCGGTGTGGAAGTGACTGAGAAGAAAGTGCGCCGGGAGAGAATGGGCCATATTAAATTAGTGGTGCCGGTGGTGCATATCTGGTATTTCAAATCGTTGCCGAACAAGATCGGTTACCTGTTAGGTGTAAGCTCCAAAAAACTGGAAACAATCGTTTACTACGAAAGATATGTGGTGATACAGGCAGGTATCCGTGTGGATAAAGGCCAGAACTATGGTGACCTGCTTACTGAAGAGGAATATCTCGATATTCTGG
The DNA here is from genome assembly GCA_052389635.1 of Bacteroidota bacterium. GTDB lineage: Bacteria > Bacteroidota > Bacteroidia > Chitinophagales > Chitinophagaceae > JJ008. Next base: position 7,911 of record JBQTHS010000053.1, read on the forward strand.
AAACACTTCCTAAGGAAAATCAGTACCTGCCGGATGATGATCCCAATAAGTTTATCGCCAAAATGGGGGCAGAGGCTGTGCATGATATGCTGCAGCGGATTGACCTGGACCAGCTTTCATTCGATCTGAGAAATGCAGCCGCTACTGAAACTTCGCAGCAGCGTAAAGCCGATGCCTTAAAACGCCTGAGTGTGGTGGAGGCTTTCCGTGATGCCAATACAAGAATTACAAACCGTCCGGAGTGGATGGTGATGCAATACATTCCTGTGATCCCTCCTGAACTGCGTCCGTTAGTGCCGCTGGATGGTGGACGTTTCGCTTCATCTGACCTGAACGACCTTTACCGCCGGGTGATTATCCGTAACAACCGTTTGAAGCGATTGCTGGAGATCAAAGCGCCTGAGGTCATCCTTCGTAATGAGAAAAGGATGCTGCAGGAAGCAGTGGATTCGCTGTTTGACAACAGCCGTAAGTCAAATGCAGTAAAAGCAGAAGGAGGGAGGGCATTAAAATCACTCAGTGATGTACTGAAAGGCAAACAGGGCCGCTTCCGCCAGAACCTGTTAGGTAAAAGGGTTGACTATTCCGGCCGTTCGGTTATCGTGGTAGGTCCTGAACTGAAACTGCATGAATGCGGTCTGCCAAAAGATATGGCCGCTGAATTATTCAAGCCGTTCATCATCCGTAAACTGATTGAGAGAGGTATCGTAAAAACAGTAAAGTCTGCAAGGAAACTGGTGGACAAGAAGGAAGCTGTGGTTTGGGATATCCTGGAAAATATTTTGAAAGGGCACCCGGTAATGCTGAACCGTGCCCCGACGCTTCACCGTTTATCTATCCAGGCCTTTCAGCCGAAGCTGATCGAAGGTAAAGCGATCCAGCTGCATCCATTAGTAACTACGGCTTTCAACGCCGACTTTGATGGTGACCAGATGGCGGTGCATGTGCCATTGAGCCATGCGGCCATACTGGAGTCGCAATTATTAATGCTGGCTTCACATAACATACTGAACCCGCAGAACGGCACACCTATTACCCTGCCTTCGCAGGACATGGTACTTGGGCTGTATTATATTACCAAGGGTAAAAAAACAACCCCGACAGAAACTGTAAGAGGCGAAGGGAAATTTTTCTACTCTAATGAAGAGGTCATAATCGCTTACAATGAAGCTGTGGTGGACCTGCATGCATGGGTAAAAGTGAAAGCAAATATCCGCAATGCCGACGGTTTGCTCGAGCATAAGCTGATAGAGACCACAGTAGGCCGTGTACTCTTCAATCAACATGTGCCCGCAGAAGTAGGATTTGTAAATGCGCTGCTGACGAAAAAGAACCTCCGGGAGATTATCGGGGATATTATTAAGATCACCAATGTGCCTAAAACAGCGAAGTTCCTGGATGATATCAAGACCTTAGGTTTCCGCACTGCCTTCCAGGGCGGTCTGTCGTTCAATATTAATGACCTGATCATCCCGGATGTGAAAGAACAATTACTGGATAATGCCAAAGGCGAAGTGGATGAAGTGTGGGACAGCTATAACATGGGCCTTATCACCAACAACGAACGCTATAACCAGATAGTTGACATCTGGAGCCGGGTGGACACAAGAATTACCGAGACACTGATCCGTGAGCTAAGCAACGACAAGCAGGGTTTCAACTCTGTATATATGATGCTCGATTCAGGCGCAAGGGGTTCCAAGCAGCAGATCAAACAGTTGGCCGGTATCCGCGGGCTGATGGCGAAGCCGAGAAAATCCGGCTCAACAGGAAGTGAGATCATCGAAAACCCGATCCTTTCCAATTTCAAGGGCGGATTGAACGTTCTGGATTACTTCATTTCCACCCACGGTGCCAGGAAGGGTCTTGCCGATACGGCCCTTAAAACGGCTGATGCCGGTTACCTGACCCGCCGTCTGGTTGATGTGGCACAGGATGTTGTTATTACTGAAGAAGATTGCGGAACGCTGCGTGGTATTGCCACCTCTGCATTAAAAGATAATGAAGATATTATTGAACCGCTGGCAGACAGGATCGCCGGACGTACATCATTACATGATGTGTATGAGCCGATATCTGACAGCCTGATTATTTCAGCAGGCGAGGAAATCACAGCTGACCTGGCAAGAAAAATTGAAGATGCGGGAATAGAAATAGTTGAGATCCGCTCCGTACTAACCTGCGAAAGCAAGAGAGGTGTTTGTGTGAAATGTTATGGCAAAAACCTGGCCTCAGGGAACCTGGCGCAAAAAGGCGATGCGGTGGGTATTATTGCCGCCCAGTCTATCGGCGAACCCGGTACTCAGCTTACACTCCGTACTTTCCACGTAGGGGGTGTGGCTGGTTCTGCATCAGTTGAATCCACGTTGCTGGCCAAGTTTGACGGAACCATCCAGTTTGACGGTCTCCGCACAGTGAGCATTGCCAATAACGAAGGTCAGAAATCACAGGTGGTTATCGGCCGTACCGGCGAGGTCCGTATCATTGACACCAAGAATGACCGCCTGATGATCACCAACAACATTCCGTACGGAGCCACGCTGAGTGTGAAGGACGGCCAGAAGGTGAATAAAGGGGATGTGATCTGTTCATGGGATCCGTTCAACAACGTCATCATGGCCGAGATTGACGGTACGGTGAAATTTGATAATGTGATAGAAGGTATTACTTACCGTGAGGAAGCCGATGAACAAACCGGTCACCGTGAGAAAGTGGTTATCGAAACAAAAGACAAAACCAAGATACCATCTATCATCGTTCAGGGCAAGGACAATAAATCTTACAACCTGCCCACCGGAAGCCATATCATTATGGAAGAAGGGGATGATGTGAAAGCGGGGCAGGTGATAGTAAAGATTCCCAGGGTACTGGGTAAACTGAGAGATATTACCGGGGGTCTCCCCCGTGTAACGGAGCTGTTCGAAGCAAGAAACCCGAGCAACCCTGCCGTAGTATCTGAAATTGACGGTGTGGTGATGATGGGGGCAGTGAAAAGAGGTAACAGGGAAATCATCATCGAAGCGAAAGATGGCGTGCAGAAGAAATACCTGGTTCCGCTGACAAGGCAGATACTGGCGCAGGACGGTGATTTTGTAAAAGCCGGCGCATCATTAAGTGACGGCCAGATTGCTCCTTTTGATATCCTGTCCATTAAAGGACCCTTTGCTGTTCAGGAGTATGTGGTGAATGAAATACAGGAAGTATATCGCCTGCAGGGTGTGAAGATCAATGACAAGCATATTGAGGTGATTGTACGCCAGATGATGCGTAAGGTAAACATCGTTGACCCCGGAGATACAAGGTTCCTCGAAGATGATCTGACAGATAAGTTTGAGTTTGTGTGGGAGAATGATTTCATTTTCGATAAGAAAGTAGTGACCGATATTGGCGACAGTGGTAAGCTGCGTGCCGGACAGATCGTAAGCCTGCGTGAAGTGCGGGAAGAAAATTCTGTTCTCCGCAGGAACGATAAAAAACTGGTGGAGTTCCGGGATGCAAAACCGGCCACTTCATCGCCAACGTTGTTAGGTATCACCAAAGCATCGCTGGGTGTGCAGAGCTGGATTTCGGCTGCCTCCTTCCAGGAAACTACCAAAGTGTTGTCATCGGCCGCTATTAATGGCAAGACGGATGAAATGCTGGGCCTGAAAGAGAATGTGATCACCGGTCACCCGATACCTGCAGGTACAGGGCTCAGGGAGTTTGAAAACATCATTGTGGGAAGCAAGGAGGAATATGAACTGCTGCAGACCACCCGTGAGGCTATGGCTTTTGACGAGGAAGAATGATCAGCAGGCAATTGGCAATGGACAATAAGCAAACAGATTAAACGGGAGTAAGAGATTTCTTGCTCCTTTTTCTTGCCTATTGCACATTGCTTATTGCAAATTGTCTTTCCGCTGTTAACTGTTTCATAAAGTACCCCGAATCACTATATTTGCCGGCCTGTTCATACGTAATTTGCAAAAAGCGCTGAATGAAAAACGGAATGCTGATATGGAATGTGCTCCTGAGCCTCGCCGTGGCGGTGCTGCTGGTTTTGCATTTCGGTTCTTCAGGGAAAAAATCAGGCGACGAAATTTCAGGCAGCGATACTCTCAGGGGTTCCGGCCAGTTCCGTATGGCTTATTTTGAAATGGATTCGGTGGCTGCCAATTTTGACCTGGTGAAGGATGTAAAAACGGAGCTGGCGAAAAAAGAAGATGATATCAACCGCGAAGTGGATTTGCTTACCAGGAATTTTCAGCAGAAATACAAATACTACCAGGACCAGGCGCTGGCGGGTTCGCTGACGCAGGCACAGGGGGACGCTGCCAGCGCAGAAATGAAGAAACTTGAAGATGACATAAAAACCCGCAAACAGCAGCTGGACCAGGAGTACAACGACCTGATGGTGCGGAAACAAAACGAGATTAAAACAAAGATCGAGGCCTTTCTGAAGGAGTACAACAAGGCAAAAAATTATTCATATATCATCTCTTACGAACAGGGCCTTTTCTATTTTAAGGATACTGCCTATAATATTACAGCTGATGTGGTAAAAGGCCTGAACCAGCAGCACAAGCCCGTAAAGAACAAGTAATTTACCGGTATTTGTATTGTAACCTGTGAACGGGACACCGGAGGCGTCGCCTGCACATTCCTGAAAAAATATCGTTTACTTTGGGGTCATGAATGATTTCAAAAAATTATTTGACTCGTTTTCCTCGCTCAGAACCGGTGTGATAGGCGATGTGATGCTGGATACTTATATGTGGGGCCGGGTGGAGCGGATTTCTCCTGAAGCGCCGGTGCCGGTTGTATCGCTCAGTAAAAAAGAATACCGCATTGGTGGCGCAGGCAATGTGGCGCTCAACTGCCAGTCGCTGGGCGCCGTTGTTACCATATTATCAGTTACCGGCGACGACACGGACGGAATGCTGCTTACTGAACTGTTTGACAGCAACAATATTGATACCGGGTACCTGGTAAAAAGCAATACAAGAAAAACAACCAGCAAGACCCGCATCATCAGCCGTAACCAGCAGATGATGCGCCTCGATGATGAGATGACAGAGGCGCTTGCTGATAATGACAGCAACCGGCTGCTGGAAAAGGTAAGTAATTACATTTCAAAAGAAGATCCGGACATTATCATCTTTGAAGATTATAACAAAGGGGTGCTGACGGAAAAGATCATACGGGAAGTGATAAATCTCTGCAAAAAAGCAGGAGTGCTCACGGCGGTGGATCCCAAGCGAAAGAATTTTTTCACTTATCAGCATGCCGATATATTCAAACCTAACCTGAAGGAGGTAAAGGAAGCCTTAAACCTGCTGGCCGATGAAATAAACCATCCCTTGCTGAAAAACATTCATGGTGAATTGCAGCAACAACTGGACCACAGCATTTCTTTTATTACCCTCTCGGAGAAAGGTGTTTTTTACCAGCAGGACGGAAAGTCTGCTGTCATTCCGTCTCACCTGCGTAATATAGCAGATGTGTCCGGCGCAGGCGACACTGTTATTGCCGTGGCATCATTGGTATATGCCGCCACCAAAAATGTACACCTGATGGCGGAAGTGGCCAATATAGCCGGGGGGCTTGTTTGCGAAGAGGTGGGAACTGTATCTGTTTCGAAGGAAAAACTGCTGCATGAATGTGAACTGTTGCTGTCCTGATCAATTATTTTCTTCTATGTCAATATATACATTAGTAATTCATGGCGGCGCAGGCACCATCCGCAAAGAAGATATGACGGATGAACTGGAAGCAGCATACCGGCAGGGCCTGCAGGAGGCGCTGGATGCTGGGTATAGCTTATTGGAAAAAGGGGGCTCTGCTGTTGAAGCTGTACTGACAGCAACCATGTCGCTGGAAGACAATATTCTTTTTAATGCCGGCAGGGGTTCCGTGTTTGGCAAAGACGGCAGCCAGGAAATGGATGCTTCCATCATGGACGGAAAAAACCGGATGGCCGGGGCCGTTTCAGCCGTGCGTAATATCAAAAACCCGGTGGAGCTGGCTCATGCCATAATGACCAAAAGCCAGCATGTGATGCTGAACGGGCAGGGCGCTTATGATTTTGCAATGCTGCATGGTATTAAAACCGAGCCGGATGAATATTTCTACTCTGAATTCCGGTACCGGCAGTGGAAGCAAATGCAGGACAGTGATGCCTTTGCATTGGATCATAATGTAAAACTACAGGGAGAATCTTACGGAATAACACCTGTGCCGAAGGAAAAGCCCTCCTCCGCCATACTTACGGAGGGTAAAAAATTTGGTACTGTTGGTGCAACAGCCTGTGACAAGTATGGCAATATAGCCGCAGCCACCAGCACCGGGGGTATGACCAATAAACAATTCGGCAGGGTGGGAGACAGTCCCATTATCGGAGCAGGCACTTATGCCAATAATAAAACCTGCGCCATCAGTTGTACCGGGCATGGTGAACCTTTCATCCGTGCAGTTACTGCTTATGATGTGAGCTGCCTGATGGAATACAAAGGACTTTCACTGAAGGAAGCCATGCACATTGTGGTGCATGATAAATTATTAAAGATTGACGGCGAAGGCGGTATGGTAGGTGTGGATGCCAATGGAAACGCAGGGATGGTTTTTAATAGTGAGGGGATGTACAGGGGAATAAGAAATAATGTGGGGCGAAATGAGGTATTGATTTACTCATGAATTATTATCTATGAGACTTGTTTTATTTGTTTGTTGTATTCTAGTCACATTCGATATATTTTCCCAGTCAAATGCTGAGCGGAATTGCTTACCTACTACTTCTATTAGAGGAGCATTTTGCCCGGATTCAATTTATTGTCCTTGTCTACCAAATGCCCGCTGTTGGCATCGAGTGATAGCAAATGACAAAAATCTCACTGTTATTGGATTTAAGATCATTGCAAATGGCTTAGAAGGGCAGCAAGAGGATAATATTATCGCAGAAACTAATGGTAATGAATTTTCTCCACACATGCTCTTATTATTTAGTAAAGCTCAAAAAGGATCTAAGTTGGAGTTTGCCTGCATCAGGGCAAAAAATATTAAGGGACAAATATTTATACTTCAGCCGTTTACCATTGTTGCTGGAGAGAGGTAATTACGCATATGAAAAAGTACGCCATCATCGTAGCCGGCGGCACCGGAACCAGAATGGGAGGCAAACTCCCCAAGCAATTCATGCTGCTCAAGGATAAACCGGTACTTTATTATACTCTCAAAACATTTTTAGAAGCCTACGATGATCTAAAGCTCATTCTTGTACTACCTGTTGAATATACCGATATGGGGCAGGAGATCATTGATGCCTGGTTTGATAAAGACCGGGTCAGGATAACTGCTGGCGGTGATACCCGTTTTCAATCGGTTAAGAACGGGCTGGCATTGATAAAGGAAGAATGCATCATTTTTGTGCATGACGGGGTCCGTTGTTTACTGACAACAGACCTGATCCACCGCTGTTATATCCAGGCAGTGGAAACCGGTACTGCCATCCCCGCTATTGCCTCAAAAGACAGCATAAGGCTTCTCACCGATGAAGGCGCCGGTGCAATTGACAGAAATAAAGTTATGCTGGTACAGACACCGCAAACTTTTCATAGCAAAATATTGTTGCCCGCTTTCCAGATTGATTATAAGGACAAATTCACCGATGAAGCCACCGTGGTGGAGGCTTTTGGTTTGAAAATATCACTGGTACAGGGGGAAGAGAATAATTTTAAAATAACCCACCCGGTTGACATATTGCTCGCCGAAAAAATAATTACAAATAAGGGCGATGACTGACAACTCCTGACTCCGAACCCGATAGCTATCGGGTCCCGGCTAACTCTTCATCCATCTCAAAAACAACGGCAGCCGGTTGATCCGCAGGGCTGGATAACCTTCATTCACCGCTCCTAAACTACTGTAAAAGGAAGCAAGGCTTCGAAGATCTGACCCTTCAAAATCCAGCAACAGGTTTGTGCCGGCATGATCTTTAATAAAAGCATCCACCAGTGCATGTGAAGCGCCGAGTGCCCTTCCGTTTGGGTGATTACCCACCAGGATATAATAGGCCCGGTGATGAGAAAAAAAGAAGACAGAAGTAGCCAGTAATTCATTATTCAACGAAATACCATAGGTGGCTGCCATTTTCTTTTCCTGCAGGCACTGATACAGTTTTCTAAAGCGGTCCACATGGTTGGCTGATCGCTTATCATATCTCTTCATCTGGGCCACCGCCAATCCGATCACTTTCTCTGCATCAAACCCTTTCTCCATTATACAGCCTGCCTGTTGCGCTTTTTTAATATTCCGCCGGATGTTCTCACTGTAGTTGGCATAAAGCTCATCGTATGGTTTATTCAGGGAAAGAAGATAGTTGCTCCTTTGCCTGTATGATCTTTTGGAGCTGCCCGGATGGTTGGCACTGTTCAGTGAAATTTCCACCAGCCTGAACGAAGTGGGAATGGCATGAATAAAACGGTCAACCAGTTCGCCATCTGTATGCCTGCCGAACACACCCAACTGCGCTGCAAGGAATGGCTGATACAGGTAGCGGATGCCAAACTTCCTGTTCCAGGTAAGCGGCATCACGGCTTCATAGTCATTTAACAGCAGCGCATCCCAGTTGCGGGCCATGTGATCGAGATAGAAAGAGTAAGCATAGATCAGCCCGTTGCCTGCTGTATCAATACAGGCATCCCATTTTGTTTTATCAATGTCTTTATTGGAGAGGTATCGTATGCTGCTGTCATTCATTAAAAGGCAAGGTTGCGGTCAATTTTGCGGAAACTGAAATTGGAGATGTCAATGGAGAAAGAGATCCTTTTCCAGAACCGCTGTTTCTTCTCAATGGTGGACTGGATATAATCCCTGTACACATTACTGTACAAAAGCGGGATATAGATATTGACAGTTTCCCTGAGCAGCGGTATGTGCAGCCCCGCATCAAACAGGAAACGATCGGTTTCCGCATTTTGTTTCCATGTTTCAGCATAAGTGCCAATGTCGAAAAAGAGTTTCAGCGGAATTTTGACCGGCAGCATGGACAGCGGGTTGATGGAAGAAGGAATTGTTGTGCTGAGGTTAACCGCCATCAGCCAGTCATCTGTTTTTCCGACTTTGTCAGACAGCAAATCGGTTCGTACTTTAAAAGCACCATCTCTAACCATTATCTGCTGACTGGGCAGCCCCTGGAATTTATTTCTCCCGATGAAGTAGTCGCTGTACGTATAATCTTCATAACCGTTGGCGCCGGTCAGGTTCAGGTGGTAGCGGTCAGTGGCGAATTGTTTGGCAAATGTTTTGGAACTGGTATAAAAGAATTTACCGGCAAACAGGCGTACATCAAGGCCGCCTTCCTTCGGATAATTGAAAAAATATTTACCGGTGAAAGCGGTGCGGACAAAATCTTTTCCCTGTTCAATCTTCAGCTCACCACTATAAGGATATAAAGCCCTGTTATTCTCTATAACCAGCCGGAGCTGGTTGAGCGTCCAATTATTGCTGATAACCCTGTATTTGGTTGTAATGGTCGTATCAGGTCCCGGTAAGGTTATGACCGTGTCCCTGAAAAATCGTAAACCCCCTTCTTCAAGGATGAAAGTCTTGAATTGTACAAATTTGTTGAAAGTGCTTCGTGGGTTTTTCTCCTTCCGTGTTAGTTTGATGCCCGGGACTAGTTTTGTGAAACTCAATAAAGTTTTTTTTCCATCCCCATCTTTGTATTCATCAGCGTTGAAAGTGGATCCATTTACTCCCAGCTCTATTTTCCTGAAAAAGCTATTGGGATAAAATGTATAATAGGCAAAACCGATCCCGGTAAGACCCTTTGAGCCGGTGGCATACATCGGCGCCAGTAAGAACTGTAAACGGGAAGGAGGGAGCTTCATGTTGCTGACGAATACCCCGGCCATGAATTTATCATAGCTGTTTGCCCCGATAGCCGGACCAAAGAGAATAAGGTCTTTCGTCGGTTTCTTCCCGTATTGCCCCAGCGACCTGAAATCAAAAATAAAAGCTGTTTTAGTACCGGTTCTTTTCTGGTTGGGTAATGTTCCCGTTTTACTTAATAAAACAAAAACATCATCCAGGTTTTTACCGCTTGTTTCTTCCATTATTTTTTTAAAATCATCCGGCCCCGGGTGCCTGAACTGCCAGCGGCGGTAATATTCCTGTATGGCTTTATTGAATACTTCTGTGCCGAGCTGTGATTCGAGATACCGCATCCACTCTGCCGTTTTATAATAAGCCACCAGCCCGTAATTGGCAGCGTTGTATTTTTCAGAAGAAGTTTCGATGGGTTGATCCAGTTTTTCTATGGCCTGTGTTTCGAAAATGAGTCTTTCCAGCTTCGGTTCCCCGGTATAATGCCGGTTCTTGTATTTTTCGTCGTAATAACTGTTCATCCCTTCATCCATCCAGGGGTGGTTTCTTTCGTTGCTGGCAAGGATGCCGTAAAACCAGTTATGGCCGATCTCATGGGCAATCACTTTATCCAGCGCCTTCTTATTTTCCATTGGGGAAATGACTGTAATGGTTGGATACTCCATACCTCCGCCAAAACTTTCCGGCCCCTGTACCACCTGCACTACTGAGTACGGATATTCTCCCACCAACCCTGCGTAATGCCTCACAGCCCTTTTGGCGTATAGCACACTGTTGTTCCAGCTGTCTTTATGTTGAGGAGTATAGTAGGTCAACACGTCAATCATTTTGCCGGAAGGCAGTTGGCAGGTATCCTGGTTCACGATGAACCGCTTGTCGGCAAACCAAGCAAAGTCATGAATATGGGTTTGTTTATAGAAAAGTGTTTTGCTTTCAGCAGCCGATTCGGGAAAAAGCTGGTAAGTGGTCTTCAACTGACCGGCGCTGTTTTTTTCCTTTCCTTTGATAGGTTCCCAGGTAAAGGAAGCCCTTGATCTCATCCATTCTTTTTCTTCTGCATTTTGCAACTCACCGGTGGCCGCCACTACATAGTTCTTAGGAACGGTGATGCGGACATCAAAACTCCCAAACTCACTGTAAAATTCACCCTGGTCCAGGTAGGTCATCGGGTGCCAGCCATCTTTGTCATAGACCGCAGGTTTGGGATACCACTGGGTGGCCTGGTAGCTTTGACCGTCATGCCCGCCCCTTGAGAAATTGTAGGGAAGTTTTACATGAAAAGGGGTGCTGATGATTATTTTCTGACCTGGAGCCAGCGGGGAAGGTAAGATCAGCTTCACAATATCAATATGCTGCGGGTGGTCTTCGGTTGCGGCAGTGATATTATTTACTTTAAAATCAAGTTTGTTGATATAGCCTTTATCTTCTTTTGGCGAGAAATAAAATTTAGTGCTGCCATTCTCCAGGAGCTGGTCGGTGAAAGTTGTTTTATCGTTTTTGTAAGCATTGGGCCACAGATGGAACCAGATAAACTTCAATGAATCAGGAGAGTTGTTGATGTATTCGATCTTCTCAAAACCGTCCAGTGTATGTTCCTTATCGTTCAGGGTTACGTCAATGGTATAATTGACATGCTGTTGCCAGTAGTTTAATTGGCAATTGGCAAAAAGCAACAAGCAGTGGGTGGCAGTCAGAACAAAAAGTTTTTTCAATGGGATATAGTTTCTCAAAAATATAAAACAATTTACCATTTGCCAATTGCGTATTGCCTGTTCATTTCTCACTTCCCTTTTCCCTTAAAGATGATCCTCAGGGTATGTAGCATTATCTTGAAATCAAGCGCCAGCGAAATGTTCTCGATGTAGAGGAGATCGAATTTGCTGCGTTCGATCATTTCATCCGCATTTTCAGCATACCCAAACTGCACCATGCCCCAGCTGCTGAGGCCCGGTTTTACTTTCAGCAGGTATTTATAAAAAGGATAGCGGGCCACGATCTGGTCAATATAAAAACGGCGCTCGGGTCTTGGTCCCACCAGGCTCATTTCGCCTAACAATATGTTCAACAGTTGCGGCAGCTCATCGATCCTCCATTTCCGCATGGTCTTACCCCATTTTGTGATGCGGGGATCATACTGGGATGACAATGCCGGACCGTCTTTTTCTGCATCATCCACCATGGACCTGAATTTGTACAGGCGAAAAGTTTTCCCTTTATAACCAACCCTTTCCTGAGAATAAATTACAGGACCTTTGGATGAGAGCTTTACCCGGATAGCCGCATAGAGCAAGAGTGGCGAAAGCAAAACGCCGCCCAGCAATGCAATCGTTATATCCAGCAGCCGTTTGATGTTTTGCTGCCACTGCGGCATCAGGCCGGTTTGCAGGTCTATCAGGGCGGCGCCCATTACATTGCTGGTTTTTACCGAACCGGAAAGTATATCTAATGTGTTGGGCTGAATTTTTACTTCCACATCCTTTTCGCTCAGGCGGCTGATCATTTCTTCGAGAAGTGATTGCTCTGTTTTACCTATTGCCAGCACCACGAGCCGGATATTGTTGTTGTCAATAATTTTTTCCAGGTCGGCGCTGGCGCCCAGTTTGGGAATGAATTTGCTGACACCGTTTTTGCCATCTGTATCTGTTGTTATAAAACCGGTGTAATAATAGCCCCCGTCACGAAGATTTTTTTCTGTTTCCTTATAAATGCGGATGGCAGCATCGGGACGACCCACCATCAGCGTATTAAAGCTGATTTTTCCGCTGAGCAACTGTCCCTTTGTTTTATTTAACAAAAACCAGCGGCCCGTAAAGGTCAATATGAAATGCAGGGCAAACAGGATGAGAAAAGCAAGGTAGTAGTACGGGTAATCATTTTTAGCGTCATCCAGCAATAAAGCAAAGAACAGCACAATACAGCCAATAAGACTGCACACAAAAGTGCTGGTGAATTCAAACAGCCTTGACTTTTTATACAGCGAATGATAAGAACCAACAAGGGTATAAAGTATGAGCCAGCCCAGGGGTATGAAGACAATACCCAGCCAGAATTTTGTATCTGTTTGCAACTGGCCGGAATCAATAACCGGCTGGTTCAGTATTCCCCGGCGGATAAAAAAGAAAATAGCCCAGGCCAGCGAGGCAGAAAGAAAGTCAGCTACTGCATACCAGGCGATGGGTATTTTTTTTCCGGCGCTCATGGGCGGGTGATAATGTTGTTGCCGATCTTTTCCAGTATCTGGTGTGCCACCTCCATGGCCATCAGGCCATCCGTTTCAGAAACCACCGTTCTTGTGTTGTTAAGAATGGCATCTTTGAATTCTTCCAGTTCTTTTTTGATGGCATTTATTTCCGGTATCACAGGGTTCGCCATCGCAATTGTTTTTTTGCCCGACGGAGTCTCAATATCAAAAGCAAATACATTGGAATCATGTGGCTCTTTCAGTTTGATGATCTCCGTTTTCTTGTTCAGGAAATCAATACCGATGTAAGAATCTTTCTGAAAAAGGCGAATCTTCCTCATCTTCTTCATGGAAATCCGGGAGGAAGTGAGATTAGCCACACAGCCGTTGTCAAATTCAATTCTTACGTTGGCGATGTCCGGGGTTTCCGTCATTACCCCCACACCGCTGGCAGAAATGTTTTTGACCCCGCTTTTTACAATACTCAGGATAATGTCAATATCATGGATCATCAGGTCCAGTATCACACTCACTTCTGTTCCCCGCGGATTAAACTGTGCCAGCCGGTGTACTTCAATAAACATCGGGTTGAGCGGCATATCCCTGATGGCAAGAAAGGCAGGGTTGAATCTCTCTACATGTCCCACCTGCAGTTTGATGCCTGATTCAGCAGCCAGTTTTACCAATTGCCGGGCTTCATCCATGGTATTGGCCAGTGGCTTCTCCACGAAAACATGCTTAGCTTTTTTGATGGCCCTTTCACAAATTTCAAAATGATGATGGGTAGGGGCCACCACATCCACCACATCCGCGGCATCCATCAGCGTATCAGCATCTAAGAAACGGGGCAACTGGTATTTGTCGGACACTTCTCCGGCTGTATCATCATTTGGGTCAAAAAAACCAACCAGTTCAGTTCCGGCAATTTCCTTCCAGTTGTTCAAATGAAATTTTCCGAGATGACCCACACCAAAAACGCCAATCTTGAGCATATTGACTTTATTAATACTCAAAGATACTTGGCAACAGGCAATGGGCAATAGGAAATAGACAATGGCCAGCAGCCAATCGCTAACAGCCAACAGCTAATAGATCCCTGACAGGGAATTATCTTAAAATTGAAGACTTGTTAATGTAAGAAGGATGATAGATAAACAGGCAGCTGCCGTTTTTAATAGTATTGATGACGGGCCGGGAGTATTGTACCGGAACAGCCGGGCATCCCTGGCTGCGGCCAATGTATCCCTGGGCATGTACAAAAGCATCGCTTACATAATCAGCGCCATGTACCACGATGCCTCTTTCGTAAGCATTATGATTGATCCCGTACTCAACACCTTCCAGTTTCAGTGAGTAGCCGTTCTTTCCCTCGTAAGTTTCACGGGTGATGTAAAAACCGGGGCTGCTCATGAACGAAGCGTTCTGGTTGGAAAAATAAGCCGCCAGTTCACGGCCCGAATTTCTTCCATGCGATACCAGTGTGTTAAAAAGTACCCTGTAATTCTTCAGATCAATAATGAAGAGTCTTTTCTCGCTGCTGGGCCGGCTGAAGTCAACAATGGAGATGATGGTGTCGTTTATCAATCGTCCTTCTTCTGCTAATTTATCAAACCCTTTTTTAGCGTAGTCAAATGCTTCATGACTTAATCCTTTCAGGCTGAAGCGGAGGCTGTCATAAACTGACCGGAGAACGGGAATCATCTGTAAAGAATCTGCCGGAATTTTTGAAGCTGAATTGGTGACCGGGGTATAAAAAAGCCTGTTGCCAGTGGCCGATTTGGCGAATGCAAACGGCAGGTGCAGGATAGCTATAACAACGGATGAAACGAGTAAATAAAATGACCGGAACCTTTTTTTCATTACTGCTACAAACCCTCTTGATGGCGGGGCGCCATTAACCAAAACCAATAATAATTAACGAAGGGTGGCGGGATTTCTTGTCTCTGTAGCAGCCAGTATTGTTAACCTAATCAAAAAAGATGCCTGAAGAGACTTTCAAGGGCAGGATATCTTTGAACAGGCCGCAAAAATACAAACGAAGCCCTGTGAATTGTTGTAGAAATAGTTCTACAGCGACAGAACTTGCGTGAAGTCATGCCGCAAACGATTGCAAATTTTCACCAAATGCTGAATGCAGTCTCTTTTTTTTATCTGACCATTTTTTTGAGAAATAATTCTAAAACAGGCTATAATGGCATTAACCTGAACAATGTTTTTTTAGCAGCTTCAGACACCAGAGTTATAAGAGAAGATCATCTGCACATTTTATCCCCTTTCACTTCTGCATTCGTCAAAAGCACAAAAACATTTGGCTAAAAAAGCTCACAGAACTATCTTTGCCATCCTGAAAAAAAACGTTGGATCGGTAGTTCAGTTGGTTAGAATGCCGCCCTGTCACGGCGGAGGTCGCGGGTTCGAGTCCCGTCCGGTCCGCAAGACTAAGCCCCCCAAAAGATACTATTTGCGGGGTCTTTTTTTATCTGCTGAATATCAACCCTTAGGGTTGGAAACCGCATTATCATTTAATCCTTAATTTAGCCCTTCATTTACAGCCTATGCCAACCGATGCCAACAGGCAGTTCCTCGATTTTGAAAAGCCTATCAAAGACCTGGTAGATGAGATTCAGACGATGAAGCATCGCCAGGAAAAGACCAAAATTGACTTTACAGACTCTATTCAAAAACTGGAAGCGGGAATTTTAGAGAAAAGAAGAGAAATTACGGCAAACCTCAGCAGCTGGCAGCGGGTGCAACTGAGCCGCCACCCCGACCGGCCTTATACACTCAAGTATGTTGATAAGATGACCGAAAACTTTGTGGAGCTGTTTGGCGACAGGAATGTGAAGGATGACAAAGCGATGGTGGGAGGTTTTGCAAGTCTTGGAGGCGAAACTGTGATGATTATCGGCCAGCAAAAAGGCATCAACACCAAGATGCGGCAGATGCGGAATTTCGGCATGGCCAATCCGGAGGGATACCGGAAAGCGTTGCGGCTGATGAAGATGGCAGAGAAATTCAACAAACCCATCATCACTTTAATTGATACTCCCGGCGCTTATCCCGGGTTGGAAGCAGAGGAAAGAGGCCAGGGCGAAGCCATTGCCCGGAATATTTATGAGATGATACGGCTGAAAGTCCCGGTCATCTGTGTCATCATTGGCGAGGGGGCAAGCGGTGGTGCTTTGGGTATAGGGGTTGGCGACAGGGTATATATGATGGAGAACACCTGGTACTCCGTGATTTCGCCGGAAAGCTGTTCATCCATTTTATGGCGCAGCTGGGATAAAAAAGAAGTAGCAGCCGAACAATTGCGGTTGACGGCAGATAAAATGCTGGGCTTTGGGTTGACTGATGGCATCATTCCCGAACCTGTGGGCGGCGCTCATTGGGATTATGATGGTGCAGCACAAATCCTGAAAGATTTCCTGAAACCGGTATTGAAAGAACTGAAGGAGATGACCGCTGAACAACGGGTGAACAACCGGATTGAGAAATTCGGGAAGATGGGTTTTTGGGAGGAAGTGTAGAGAGAGTCGGGAGTTAGTAGTCGGGAGTCGTTAGTCATTAGTCAGGATTCAGATAAGATAATTATGTCACCAGCTACAGTACTACTATCATCTTCGTTGCGTCGCACACTTGTATTTCCGGCTCTCTACTCAGCAATTATTATAACTTGTCATATTGGCTGCAAAAATCCGGCTGCGGAGCAAAGGAAAATTCTCCACGATTTTGACAGCATCAATAACCTGCTAAAGAAGATTGATACATTACTGACTCCTTCTGATGCATTATACGATTCGCTGATGTCAAAAGCCTCGGACCATTACCCTACACAGCAGATGTATTATCATGTCAATGATTTTTTTAATGGGTATTCCTATGATCTTAGAAGCCGTTTTGAAATCTTTGTAGGTGAGAAAGGAATGGACAGCCTTGAATTATCGGCTGCATTTTTCAAAGAAAAAAGGAATGACCCCGAAGGTTTCTTTCAATACTTGCATGATGCGGCAAGCCGGTTAAAACCGTTTACAAAAGATTCAGCCAAACTTGATGAAATAGACGACCTCATCAGATTCTCACCTGTGAAGAATTCAACCCCCCTTTTTACTACAGCACCGCCATTTGCTGTTATTACAATGATTAAGTTTTATCAGCATAAGCTGACAGGGATGACTGTAAAAGTTTTGGATGAGTATTTTAGGAACCGTTAGGCGATTGTTTTAATAATTAGCCCTTCCTATTTCTTATTTGTATTTTCTAATTTACAAGTAACTTTACCCCATGTCATTAAGAGATAAATTCACCGGCACCGGTATCGCCATTGTCACTCCTTTCCTGGAGGATGGGAAGATTGATTGGGGAAGCTTTGGCAACCTGGTCGAATTCTGGATAAAGGGGCAGGTGGAATACCTGGTAGTGCTGGGCACTACCGGCGAAAACGCCACCGTGCATGGAGCAGAAAAACAGGAAGTGTTTTCTTTTGTGGCAAGAGAAGTGGCAGGCCGTCTTCCGCTGGTGGCAGGTATTGGCGGTAATGATACCCATGATGTGACGGAAGGGTTTAAAAACTTTGACCTGAAAGGATATGATGCTATTCTTTCTGTCAGTCCTTATTATAATAAGCCGAACCAGGAAGGTATTTTTCAGCATTACAAAGCGCTGAATGCAGCGACGCCATTGCCCATTATCATGTACAATGTGCCCAGCCGCACCGGGCAAAGTGTGACAGCGGAAACACAGTTACGCATAGCACATGAGTTGAAGAACATATTTGCTACTAAAGAAGCCAGCGGCAATTTTGACCTGATCAACCAAATTATCAAAAACAAGCCGGCTGATTTTATGGTCATCAGCGGCGATGACCCGATTACACTGCAGATGATAGCTGCCGGTGCTGAAGGATTGATATCAGTGGTGGCCAATGCCTATCCGCTGGAATATTCTAATATGGTCCGTTTTTGCCTGCAGGGCAAGTTTGACATGGCCCAACCATTGCACTATAGATATATTGACATCATCGCCTCCATGTTTGCCGAAGGCAGCCCCAGCGGGGTGAAAGCCTATTTAAGTGAGATGGGTCTTTGCAGAAATACTTTCCGCCTGCCGGTATGGAAGGTGAGTGAGAAGCATCATACCAAAATCAGGGAGTTGATGAAAGCAGCCGGGTAAAACATTTTAGGTTCAAACATTATACGCTACCCCTTCCAGCGCCAGTTCCGTATTAGGAAATATCTCCCTCGCTTCCTGCTCAAATTCTTCCAGCGTATCATACTTGCTGCTGAAGTGGCCTATCAGCAGTTTTTTCACTCCGGCTTTTTGAGCAATCATCGCTGCCTGCCTGCTGGTGGAGTGAAAACGGCTCTCCGCCCTTTCCCGGAGGTTATCCAGGTAAGTGGTTTCATGATAGATCATATCAAAGCCCTGTATATGCGGGATCAACGATTCATCATACTTCGTGTCGGCGCAAAATGCATATCGTTTCCCTGGTTCAGCAGGTTCGGTGACCGTTTCATTTTTGACCACTGTTCCGTCCTTCCGGGTATAATTTTCCCCATCCTTCAATCTTTCATAAAATGATTGCGGCACTTCATGCTCTTTTGCTTTATCAGGATTCAGCTTGCGGGGTTGCTTCTTTTCTGTGAAAGAAAACCCATAGCATTCGATGCGATGGTTGGTGCGGAAGCATTTCACCGAAAGTTTTTCCGTATCCAGCAATGTGCCCGGTTCAGTGATGTGATGAATATGCAGCGGGTAGCAGAGTTGGGTGTCCGCCACTTTCAGTTGCAGCTCAATGATCTCTTTCAGCGGCGATGGGCCGAAGACATGCAGCTCCTGCTGGTGGCTCAGCAGGCTGAGGGAGTTGATTAAGCCAATCAATCCGAAATAATGATCACCGTGCAGGTGCGAAATAAAAATGTGGGAGATCCTGCTCCGTCTGATTTTGTAATTGATAAGCTGTATCTGGCTGCCTTCACCACAATCCACCAGATAGTTGTTGCCGTCAAAAGTCACCACCTGGCTGGTAGGGTGGCGGTCAAATGCCGGGACAGCGGAATTATTTCCGAGAATCGTAACTGCGAACATCAGCCGGTCGGTGATTTTGGTAAGGTGAATAAGGTACGTTACTTTTTTTAAAGACCGGACATATTGATCAAATGCTGCACCATCAGGCGCTCTCATCGCCAAACATCTCCCTTTCTATCTCCTCCATCTGCACTATGTCCCATGCCTCACTTTGGGTAGGGGTCACATTCATCATTTCCAGCAGTTCGTTCTGGTCCAGGAAATCTTCCACCGGCTTTTGCAGTTCACAAATGACAAAGGAGGCGCTATTCTCGTAAAATTTCTGCTGGATATACACTAATTTTTCGGCTGCCGGCACATCAACGGAACTTACATCCTTCAGCACCAGTACCAGGTTTTTAACGTCATTTTGCAGGTAAGGCAGCAGGCAATCGCCTATTTTCCCTGTCATAGTAGCAGAAAGGACCGGCTCAGCCACTGTGATGACATGGAATTTCTCTTTGGTATCCGTTTTGACTTGCATAGTTCTTATTATGGTTCCTGAGGCCCGAAATTGCGGGTCTTGTTGGCAAACTGATAAAACAGGCTGCTCCAAACAACTTAAATTATCAACATTCCGTTTATAATTACAGGCAAACCAGAACCAAATTTATTTGTTAATATTGTAGCACAACCAATTATCTTAAATGGATAACAATTTTTCAGCACAGGTAAAAGAGATCATCTCCTTCAGCAGGGAAGAGGCATTGCGGCTTGGTAACGATTTTATCGGTACCGAGCACCTGCTCCTCGGTCTGATCCGGGAAGGGGATAATACTGCCGTCAAGATCCTCAAAAGTTTTAATGTGGACCTTTATGAACTGCGCAAGGAAATAGAACTGGCCGTGAAGGACAAGACAGGGAAGAACATTGCCAACATCAACAGCCTGCCGCTGACCAAGCAGGCCGAGAAAGTAATACGGGTAACGGTGCTGGAAGCAAAAGCGCTGAAGAGCACCACGGTGGAAACTGAGCACCTGATGCTTTCCATTTTGAAGAACAAAGAAAATATCGCTACACAAATCTTAAATCAGTTTGATGTGGATTATGACCTCTTCAGGCAAGAACTGGGCATTGTAAAATCCAACGACCCCCGTGCCGAGTTCCAGGACGAAAATGATGACGATTTTGATGAAGAAAAAAAATACTCCCAGTCAAAAGGCAGCGCCAAGCTGGGCAACGCCAAAAGCAAAACGCCGGTGCTGGATAATTTCGGTCGTGACATTACAAAAATGGCTGAAATGGGTGCACTGGATCCCATCGTTGGCCGGGAATCAGAAATAGAAAGGGTATCACAGATTCTGTCAAGAAGAAAAAAGAACAACCCGATACTGATCGGCGAACCGGGTGTTGGTAAAACGGCTATTGTGGAGGGATTGGCGCTTCGTATCGTTCAGCGTAAAGTTTCCAGGGTGCTGTTTGATAAGAGAGTGATTTCACTGGATCTGGCAGCATTGGTGGCCGGCACCAAATACCGCGGCCAGTTTGAAGAAAGAATGAAAGCCATCATGAATGAACTGGAAAAAAACAGAGATGTAATACTGTTCATTGACGAACTGCACACCATCGTAGGTGCAGGTGGCGCCAGCGGTTCGCTGGATGCCAGCAATATCTTCAAACCGGCGCTGGCAAGGGGAGAATTACAGTGCATCGGCGCTTCTACATTGGATGAATACAGGATGTACATTGAGAAGGATGGGGCCCTTGACCGCCGCTTTCAAAAAGTGATGGTGGACCCGCCAAGTGTGGATGAAACTATCCAGATACTGAATAATATAAAATCCAAATATGAGGATTACCACAATGTGAACTACGACCAGGAAGCCATTGATGCCTGTGTGAAACTGAGCGACCGCTATGTAACCGACAGGCTGCTGCCCGACAAAGCCATTGATGTGATGGACGAGGTAGGCGCCAGGGTACACCTGAAGAATATCAATGTGCCGCAAAACATTGTTGACCTGGAGCAAAAAATCGAGGATGTAAAAAATGAAAAGAACCGGGTGGTGAAGAGCCAGAAGTTTGAAGAGGCCGCTTCGCTCCGGGACACCGAAAAGCGGCTGCAGGAAGACCTGGAGAAAGCAAAGCATGAATGGGAAGAAGAAAGCAAGCACAAGCGGTTCCCCATCGGAGAGGAAGACATAGCCGAAGTGGTGAGTATGATGACGGGCATTCCGGTAAAGCGGATGGTGCAGGCCGAAACCGAGAAACTCCGGAAAATGGCTGAGGATATGACCGAGATGGTGGTGGGCCAAAAAGAAGCAATCTCCAAAGTAGTGAAGTCCATCCAGCGGAACAGGGTAGGACTGAAAGATCCCAAGAAACCAATTGGCACTTTTATTTTCCTGGGCCCGACTGGGGTGGGTAAAACAGAACTTGCCCGGGCGCTGTCAAGATATATGTTCGATTCTGAAGATTCGCTGATACGGATTGACATGAGTGAGTACATGGAAAAATTCACGGTAAGCCGGCTGATAGGGGCTCCCCCGGGCTATGTAGGATATGAAGAAGGAGGACAGTTGACAGAAAAAGTGCGCCGCAAACCCTACAGTGTTATCCTGCTCGATGAAATAGAAAAAGCACACCCCGATATCTACAATATTTTATTACAGGTACTCGATGACGGGCAACTGACCGATGGGCTGGGAAGAAAAGTGGATTTCAAGAACACACTCATCATCATGACATCCAATATCGGCGTTCGCCAGTTGAAAGATTTCGGGGCGGGTGTCGGGTTTACCACCTCTTCCAAACTGGAGCATGAAGATGATATGAACAAAGCGGTGATAGAAAAAGCGCTGAAGAAAACGTTCTCGCCTGAGTTTCTGAACCGGATTGATGACATTGTTATCTTCAACAGTCTTAACAAAGATCATATCTTCAGTATCATTGATATACTGATGAAAGGTGTGATGAAACGGCTCACCACCCTGGGGTTCAGCCTTGAACTCACAGAGGCAGCCAAATCATTTCTTGCTGATAAAGGCTATGATGTTCAGTTTGGGGCCCGGCCACTGCACAGGGCCATCCAGAAATACCTCGAAGACCCGCTGGCCGAAGAAATACTGAACCTGAATGTGAAAGCCGGTGATGTGCTGATAGCCGATGCAGATACGGAGAACGGTAAGCTCTCGTTTTCGTTCAAATCAAAAGCGGAAGAGAAATCGAAAGCATAGAGACTAACAAATATAAAATGCATAAAGGAGTACTTTCAACGGTACTCCTTTTTTAATTTGTGCTTCGAAGTCCCGTTCAGTACAGAACGAAATAGTATTTTTGTCAGGAATCATGGCCAAAAAAATCATTATTACCATTGACGGCTGGAGCAGCTGCGGCAAAAGCACTTTAGCTAAACAATTAGCCAAAGAACTGGGCTATGTATATGCAGACAGCGGCGCCATGTACCGGGCCATTACCCTGTATTTCCTTCGCAATCATGTGGACTGGACCGGCAAAAAAGAAGTGAAGGCAGCGTTGAAAAGCATCAACCTTGAATTTGTTTTTAATCCTGCAGGCAGCAGCAGCGAAATATACCTGAACGGGGAGAATGTGGAGTATGTGATCCGTGACCTGGTGATAGCCGAAAAAGTAAGTGATGTGGCCGCCATTAAAGAAGTGCGGGAATTTGCGGTGGCACAGCAGCAAAAGATGGGTGCTAAAAAAGGCATTGTGATGGATGGCCGGGACATCGGCACCGTGGTGTTTCCGAAAGCGGAGCTTAAAATATTTATGACCGCCGATATTGCCGTAAGAGTGGAGCGGCGCTTTAAAGAATTATATGAGAAAAATCCCAATATCAGTATTGAAGAGGTGATGAACAACCTTGAAATGAGAGATTATATGGACTCCCACCGGGAAGTAAGTCCCCTGCGCCAGGCCAAAGACGCTTTAGTACTGGATAATACCTATTTGAATGAGCAGGAGCAGTTACAGAAAGCGCTGGAATGGGTAAGAATCCGGCTGTCGGGCAAAATAGCTGTATAAAAAAATTTTGTGCAGTTGGACTGGTTGGGTAGCTTGCATCAGATATGTACAAGTCAGGCCTTATTCCACTACTCCTTTTTAGAAAAGCCTCCGCAATCCGCATTGGTTAAGAATTCTTGATTCAAAACAAAATGGGTAAACTCTTTGCAGGTTTTGTGCGTATGTAGCAGCTACTATCCAATCTCTCTTGAAGCTTCAGCAATCCCCCCTATTTTAAAAGAAAGAACTCCACCCTGTCTGAATGCCGCAAAGTCCTTTCCATGAACCACCACATGCCTGTGGATGAAATGATTTATTATAAATGGTTGCGGAAAGAGCATCCGTATTATCTAAACATTAAAACCTGAAGCATGAAAAAGATTTTACTCTCACTCGTATTAGTGGCATCATTAGGAGCCACCAATCAGTCCCGGGCGCAATGTTCCGGGGCCGCCGTTACCATTACGAATTTTGTACTTATCCCGGCGGGAAACCTGGTGCTTTATAGTTTTACCTGGGAGTATGTACAGGGAAATGCGTCTATTGAACCGGTCTTTCTTTGCAACGGCACCGTCGTCAGCACCCTGCCCTGTATTCCCCGTTTAAAGGATTCCGCCGCCGGACCACACACGGTAAGCGGTTCATTTGCCACTACCTGTGTGGGCACCTTCAGAATGGAACTGAGAGTATGGACCAATCCCACCTGCGGAGGAACATTCTGTATAGAGTTCCGGGAAATTACCCGCATACCATTGCCCGTATCATTGAAACAGTTCAGCGCTGTGCGAAACCGTTCATCAGTACTGCTCAGATGGGAAACAGATGCCGAGGTCAACAACAGCGGTTTTGCAGCGGAGCGTAATACCGGCGGTGCTTGGGAAGAAATTGCATGGATACCAACCCAGACTGCAGGCGGAAACAGCCAGACGAGCCTGTCTTATTCTTACACCGATTTAAATAATGCCCGGGGCATCAGCCAGTACCGGCTGCGCCAGGTGGATATGGATGCCAAAACAAGGTACAGCGATGTCCGGGCCGTTCGCGGAGAAGGCCAGTTGGGTAAAACGATTGTTTATCCCAACCCCAGCAACGACGGCAAGGTGAATGTGGTGTTTGAAGATGCGGCTGTAACCCGTGATGTGGCCGTATCGGATATGAGCGGCCGGATGGTAAAGCAGGTAAAAGGAATTACCAATAACAATATTACCATAGAGAACCTGCAGCCGGGTATGTATATGATCCGGATTACGGCTCCCGAAACCGGCGAACAGGTAGTGGAAAAGGTAGTAGTGAACAAGCGCTAAATGCTCAGGGTTTTTTTAAAAAACACCTGCGGGGATGGCTTTTGCCGTCCCCTTTTTTATACTGTTCTAATGCAGTGAAATACACGGAAATTGGCAGGGCAGATTGTTAAAAAGTTCCTTTGCAGGAAAATTGAATTGAAAAAGCTTGCAAAAACGGGAACTATGAGGTAGTTTAGCTGTTCGGGTTGGATCAAACCAACCGTTCTTCCACAACTCCTTTTTAGAAAAGCCCCCGCAATCCACATTGGTTAAGAATTTTTGATGCAAAACAGCAAGGGTAAACCCTTTGCAGGTTTTGTGCGTATGCAGCAGCTACTATCCAATCTCTCTTGAAGCTTCAGCAAATCCCCCTATTTAAGAAAAGAAGAATTCTATCCTGTCTGAATGCCGCAAGGTCCTTTCCATGAATCACCACATGACTGTGGATGAAACGATTCATTATAAATGGCTGTGTGAAAGCAGCATCCGTAATTATTTAAACATTAAAACCTTGAAGCATGAAAAAGATTTTACTTTTCACAGGTTTGTTCAGCCTTGTACTGGTTGGCAGGAGCCAAACCGTACTGAATGAAACTTACAGTGAACCCGGAGCCGGTAAGTCCGAATTTATTGAGTTGTATAACAGTGCAGGAGGCGACCAAAACGTTGACTGTTTTACGATACTTACTTATTGGTCATCCGGCGCCAACAAAGGATGGTATGTATTGGATTTGCCCAACCACAATATTGTTTCTAAAGGATGGTATGTGATATCAGCGGCCAGCCCTTTCAATGTACAATCTCAAACCGGGGTGGTTCCAAATACTAATTGGAATGCTGCCAGTTTCAGGAACAGCAGCACTTTCGGTGATCTGCGGAAGTTCCAGGTAAGCGGGGCGGTTTATACCGATGTTACTCCCGCCGATGGCACTGCAGTAACCGATCTGATGGTTGACGGTGACTTTGCCAGCAGCCATAATTATCTGACATTGCTTTTTAAAAACGGAATTTTTATTAATGGATTTTGGGGTGGTGGACCCACCGGAACATTACCGGCAACTATTACAGGAATGCCTGACCTGCCCCTGACAATTATTGCCGATGTCGCTAATGGATGTAATGGAACTGCATTTACAGTTGATTTTTCAGCATTGGGTGCAGTTGAATTTGTAAATTCAAGCGGTGGCTCTGATAATGGATACGCAAGGACCAGTGATGGTAAATGTGGTTCATGGGTTAAAACATCCTCTGCTTCTACTCACACCCCTGGTGTTACCAACGGCAGCGCTGCTGGCGCAGCTGGTGCATTAACTACAACTGAGTTGCTTCTGTGTAATTCAGGCGCAGGATTTTCAGTAGTTAATTTTGATATTACAGCGGTATCCGGGGCAGCCACAGAAGCTGATGATTTTCCTGTTGAAATACAATTGTATTATGATTTTGCCCCATTAGGTGTATTGACTGGTACTGATATTTATCAAAGATCGGAATTTATGGCTACCGTGGCAGCCCCTGCAGATACTTTTAGAGTAGCTCAGATTCAATATACGATCCTCGTATATAAAACCAAGCGGGGTTGTTTTGACAGGGTCGTTTCGGTTCCCAATGGATGTGCTCCATTACCGGTTTCTTTTAAATCGTTTACCGCTACCCGCAACCATTCTAATGTAATGGTGAAATGGGAAACTGCCTGGGAACAAAACAACAACGGCTTTGCTGTTGAACGAAATATCAATGGCTCATGGGAGCAAATAGCCTGGGTGCCCACACAGGCCCCGAACGGCAACAGTGATGTATCGCTTAGTTATACTTATACCGACATCAACAATGCCAAAGGCATCAGCCAGTACCGCATCCGCCAGGTGGATATAGATGCAACAAGCAAGTACAGCGATGTTCGTTCTGTGCGTGGGGAAAACCAACTGGGAAAAACCATCGTTTACCCCAACCCCAGTAATGACGGGAAAGTAAATATAGTGTTTGAAGATGCTGCTGTGACCCGTGAAGTGGCCGTATCAGATATGAACGGCCGGGTGGTAAAGCAGATCAAGGGCATCACCAATAACAATGTTACCATAGAGAACCTGCTGCCCGGTATGTATATGATCCGGATTGTGGCCACTGAGACCGGCGAACAGGTGGTGGAAAAGATCGTCGTGAATAAACGATAAATGCTCAGGGTTTTTAAGTAAACCTCAGGGGATGGCTTTTTGGCCGTCCCCTTTTTATTTGCAATAGCTGATCCTGTCTTCACAAACAAACCCTGCTGTTTTTGCAGCAGGGTTTGTTTGTCTTTTCGAATACCTGCTTATTTCGGCTGGCCTTTTTTAACATCCAGCAATTCGAGTTCAAATATCAGCATTGACCCGCCGGGGATGGTGTTATAATCAAAAGCGCCATAACCAATAGTATGCGGGATGTAGAGTTTATATTTAGAACCAACAGACATCAGCTGTAATCCTTCCTGCCAGCCGGCAATCACCTGGCTTACCGGATATACTAATGGCTGCCCCCGGTTGTAAGACGCATCAAATTCTTTACCATCCAGGAATGTTCCCCTGTAATGACAGACAAATGTATCCACCGCTGTTGGTTTAATACCTGTGCCTTCAATGATAACCTCGTATTGCAGGCCGCTTGCAGTCATTTTTACGCCGGGTTTCAGTTTGTTCTGTGCCAGGAATTTCTGACCGGCTTCAATTACAGGTTTCGATTTTTCCTCCTGCATCCGGCTCATGTACTGGTTCATCACAGTATTGGCAACTGTTTCATCAAACAATGTCTTCTTTCCGGCGATCACCTCATTCACTGCCCTTGTTACCAGTGAGCCATTAATGTTTTTGATGCCCTGTTGTTTGTAAAAATTGGCCACACTCAGCCCGATGGCATAGCTGACCGAATCGGTCATGTTTTTCAACACAGGGACCGGAGCTTTGGAGGCCGTTGTTTTTCCCGGCTGCGCCAGCATGGCGGATGCCAGCAACAGGGATACGGAGAATAAGGCAGTCTTTTTCATATAGTATTTTTTAAGGGGGCAAAAATACAGGAACGGGAGGATTTCAGCTATCTTTCCTTACAAAGCCTGTTTTATCATGAGTGTTTTTGAAATGCCCCTGCAGATACGCTGGTCCGACCTTGACCCCAATTTCCATCTCCGTCATTCTGTCTATTACGACTGGGCTGCCCTCTGCCGTATCAGCTTCCTGAACGAAAAAGGACTGACGGCGCCAGTAATGCAGCGGTTGCAGTTTGGCCCCATTATTTTCCGGGAGGAAGCTGTGTTCCGCAAAGAGATAAAATACGGCGACAGCATCAGCATCAATCTTATATTAGTAAAAGGCCGCAGAGACTATTCACGGTGGACCATTCAGCATGATATAAAAAAGGCAGATGGTACACTTTGCGCCATTGTGACCATTGACGGGGCCTGGCTGAATGTGGCGGAGCGGAAACTTTTTATCCCGCCGGCCGAAGTGGCTGCGGTATTTCAGCAGATGCCGATGGGGGATCATTTTGAATGGCAGGATTAAACAGGTACTTCTTCAAACAGTATTATTTTTTCAGGGAACCGGGCTGCATACCCAAACAGCAGGTTGCGGATCACACTGTTTTCATTATACAGGGTAAGATGATCCTTAAGTTGTGCGGGATCGTTTATTTGTGTACCAGCAGGAATATATCCCATCCCGGCAAATTTTCCTTCCCATACCAGTATGCAGGACCGGTCACAGCTGCTGATACCTTTGTCAACAATGGCAAATGATGGCCGGGAACGGAGTGAATTGCAGGCTTTCAAAACTTTTTTATTGTACTTCTTTGCAGTTTCCCGTTGTTCACAGGCACCCTTGCAGGAGCCATCGTTTATCCCTTCGCAGGGCCCGTCATCTTTTTGCATAAAGCAGAGTTTCGGGCAAAGCTTAAAGTCTTTTATCAGCTTACGGATTACAGCATGGCCATCCACTAAGTAATGAAAACTGTAAACCGGGTTCAGCCGTTTGCGGTTTTTATCAATGGCAAGCCGCAGGTAGCCCTTCTGGTCTTCATACATAAAAATGCCATACACATCCTCCCATCTTTTTTGGGATGAATTGAAGACGGGCCATCGTTTTTTTATTTCAGCTGATTCAAGGATGCAGGCCATCAGCTCAGTGCCGCATTCCTGGTGGCTGATGCCATATACATGCCGCATGAAATTTTGTTTTTGCCTGCCCGGTGAATTATTACTAAAATGGCTGTTCACCCGGTAGCGGATATTAGCGGCCTTACCCACATAGACCACTTTCCCCTTTTCATTATGAAAATAATAAACGCCGGGAGTGTAAGGCAGGGCATCAAAATGTGCCTTCGGCACATTGGGCGGCAGTATCCACTCTTTGGAGTTTCGCTGCAGGCTTTTATGGATAAACTGTTCCTTATCGTTTTGCAAAAGCAGGTGAAAGATTTTGGCCGTCGCTTCTGCATCGCCACCGGCACGGTGCCGGTCGTTAATTACGATTCCGAGTGAATGGCTCAGTTTTCCCAGGCTGTAGGAAGGGAAACCCGGAAATATTTTCCGGCTCAGCCGGACCGTGCAAAGCTTTTTACTGTTCAGTTCAAAGCCTGCCTGCTGCAAATGGTTTTTTATAAAGGAGTAGTCAAAACTTACATTGTGGGCAATAAAGATTTTATCATGCAGCAGGTTATAGATGTTCTCCGCCACTTCTTCAAACCGCGGCGCCTCCGCCACCATTTGATTGCTGATGCCGGTCATGGCCGTGATGTAAGGAGGAATGGGCTGGCCCGGATTGACCAGCGTTTGAAATTTGCCGGTTATCTCATTGCCGTTTGACAGGTGGATAGAAATTTCGGTGATACCATTGGCGGCCGCATAGCTGCCCGTAGTTTCTATATCCACAATTGCATACATAACCGGAACAGCTAATTTCGTAAAAATTAACGGCAATTGACCGATGAGAAACTCATAATGTTCCGCAACAGGCTGACGAAGCTGTTCCGCCATCTCGGCAAGCAGGCCAAACGGCAGGGGATAAGCTGCTACCGGTTGTACGACCATGATCTGCCTGAGTTTCCCTTCTGCATTGAATGCTATGGCGATAAACTGTATGTAGCGGAATACAAACGGCGCCACGGGATGACAGAAGAAGAACATGATGACTGGATGAGTCAAAGCCTTGTTGTTGTTTCAGAAGTGCTGGTTGTTTCAAAAGAAAATATCTTTCTCAAACTCCGGCAGCGAAAACCCGGCAGGCTGGGGCAATACCAGAAATATGATGAGCAGCAGCATGAATTTGTGGTGGGGGAAAGCGGACTGAAGTTTATGGTGAACCTGAGTGATTATTTAGACACCGGGTTGTTTCTGGACCATCGCATCACCCGGCAAATGGTAAGGGAGCAATCAGCCGGTAAAAAAGTACTGAACCTGTTTGCTTATACCGGTTCCTTTTCGGTGTATGCAGCAGCAGGCGAAGCCAGGGAAGTAACGACCGTTGATTTATCAAAGACGTATTTGCAATGGGCTGAAAAGAACCTGCAACTGAATGGCTTTAGTGATGCCGGCAGGTACAAATTTGTTCATGCTGATGTACTGCAATACCTGAAGACTTTGCCTGCCAATTATTTTGATTTGATTATGATGGACCCTCCCACTTTCAGCAACAGTCAGCGAATGAAGGATATACTCGATATTCAGCAGGACCATGCTGAACTGATTAACGATTGCCTGAGGGGACTGAAAAAAGAAGGAGTGCTTTATTTCAGCACCAATTTCCGGAAATTTATTTTGGACAGGGAGAAATTAAATGCTGTTTCCATTAAGGATATTACGAAGGCTACAACCCCGTTTGATTTTGAGGGCAGGTTTTCGAAATGGTGCTATGAGATTACAAAATAATAGCCGGTACTGGTTTATCCGGCTTTGAAACTAAATAAGTAAAATTTACAGCGTCTTCAGCACATCATTCATACTCCTCACTGCATCGGCGCTTTTGTTGAAAGTAGCCTGTTCGCTTTCATTTAATTTAAAATCAAGAATTTTTTCCCAGCCATTTCTGCCGATGATAACCGGAACGCCGAGGCAGATATCTTTTTGCCCGTACTCACCATCCAATGCCACACAGCAGGTAAATAATTTTTTCTCATCCCGTACAATCGCTTCCACCAAGGCTGCTCCGGCAGCGCCGGGTGCATACCAGGCCGAAGTGCCGATTAATGCTGTTAATGTAGCGCCGCCCACCATGGTGTCTTTTACGATTTTCTCCTGTTGTTCAGCAGATAAGAAATTGGTAACCGGTGTGCTGTTCCATGTAGCAAGACGTATCAGGGGAATCATAGTAGTATCGCCATGGCCGCCCACAACTACAGCATTCAAATCAGCAGGGCTGCAACCAAGGTGCTGGCTCAACTGGTATTTAAAGCGGCTGCTGTCGAGTGTGCCGCCCATTCCTATAATGCGGTTCTTGGGCAAACCGGTTGACTGCATTGCGAGGTAGGTCATCGTATCCATCGGATTGCTGATAACGATGATGATGGCATTGGGGGAATGTTTCAGAATGTTTTCACAAACTCCTTTTACGATACCGGCATTCACACCAATCAGTTCTTCACGGGTCATGCCGGGTTTGCGGGGCAGGCCGGAAGTAATGACCACCACATCACTATTAGCGGTTTTACTGTAATCATTGGTGCTGCCGGTAATTTTTGTATCAAAGCCCAGCAGGGTGGCGGTCTGCATCATATCCTGGGCCTTGCCTTCGGCGATGCCTTCTTTGATGTCAAGCAGCACCAGTTCAGTGCAGAGTTCTTTACGGGCAATATTATCAGCACAGGTGGCGCCTACTGCACCGGCGCCTACAACGGTTACTTTCATCAGAAAAAAAGATTTATTAATGAGTAATTACCTGCCTGCCGCAGGCAGGTTTGCGGGGGCAAAGGTAAGGGTTTGACTTTGCCATCATCCATATCCGCCTTATCTTTGCCGCCCTTTCAGGACGAAGCCCTGGCGAAGTCCTGCTTCATCTTTATACACAATAATTCAAAGCATAAACATGGCAAATACAGCAGACATCAGCCGGGGAATGATACTGAACCTCGATGGAAGCCTTTACAGTGTGGTGGAATTTGGGGAAAACAAAACAGCCCGTGCCGCCGCCAAGGTTTGGGCCAAACTGAAGGGGGTGGACAACAGCCGCTCTATTGAGAAAACCTGGAACTCCGGCGATACAATTTACCCGGTAAGGGTGGAGCGCCGCTATTACCAGTTCCTCTATAAAGATGATACAGGTTATAATTTCATGGACAATGAAACCTTTGAGCAGGTAGCCCTGCAGGAAACCACCATTGATGCCCCTCAGTACCTGAAAGAAGGCCAGGAAGTAGGCGTACTCATCAATACCGAAAATGAGCAGGTGCTGGGCGCCGAACTGCCCGATAAAATAGTATTACAGGTTACCTACACCGAGCCGGGCCTCAGGGGTGATACCGCCACCCGGACACTAAAGCCCGCCACCCTCGAAACAGGAGCCACCCTCGGCGTACCGCTTTTTGTAAATGAAGGAGAACTGATCCGGGTGAATACCAAGACCGGGGAGTATGTGGAAAGGG
>JBQTHS010000054.1:0-5367 GCA_052389635.1 Bacteroidota bacterium
GGCAATACCTTAGGTCTGATTCGCATGTTCCTGATCGGTCATGCCGGTGCTTAATATGGAATCCCTTTCCCGGTGCTGGTAAGATCAAGTTTTGGCACTAAAGGCGCTAACATCCCTGCTATACTCAGAGCATTGGTTGCCTGCGGCTGGTTTGGCATCCAGACATGGATCGGTGGCAAATCGATCTATAATCTTATCCGGGCCTGGAACCCGTCACTGGCAGAAATAGATGCGCATTCATTATTTCCACAGGCATTGCCCATGATATGCTTTCTCCTGTTCTGGTTATTGAATATGTATGTGATCTACCTCGGAGTGGAAAGTATCCGGAAACTGTTGGTGTTTAAAGCTATCTTTCTTCCTCTCGCTACTTTTGCTTTATTGTTCTGGGCGGTGAATGCAGCGAATGGCCTGGGTCCGATACTGGATCAGCCTTCAATGCTTCATGGAGATGCGTTCTGGAAATATTTTTTCCCTGCATTGACCGGCATGGTTGGGTTTTGGGCGACTGTTTCGTTGAACATTCCCGACTTTACCCGTTATGCCAGATCACAGAAAGCTCAGATAAAAGGACAGGCAATGGGACTTGCCCCTTCCATGACATTATTTGCATTTGTTGCTGTTGTCGTAACACTTGCCACGACAATTATTTATGGCCAGACAGAATGGGATATTGTAACTATTGCAGGGAGATTTGAGAATAAGATAATGATAACTCTTGCCATGATCGGGATAATCATATCTACTCTTGCCACCAACATTGCTGCTAATATCGTAAGCCCTGCCAATGATTTCTCCAACCTGGCGCCCGGGAAAATTGATTTCAGAATGGGAGGTTATATCACCGGCGTTATCGGGGTATTGATCTTCCCGTGGAAACTGGTGGAAGACCCGACCGGCTATATTTATAGCTGGCTGGTAGGTTATTCGGCATTGCTCGGCCCTATTGGCGGTATTATGATCACAGATTATTATTTTATCCGGAAACAAAAATTAGAAACGGCTGAATTGTACAGTCATGCAGGGAGGTATAGTTATGGGAATGGATTTAACTCGAACGCCATAATTGCTTTATTAATTGGGATAATACCAAACATACCCGGCTTTTTATTGCAGGTCAAACTTGTTTCTCCGGATGCTTTTCCTCAGTGGATCTCGGATCTGTACCATTATGCCTGGTTTGTTGGTTTTTTCCTGAGCGGTTTTGTATATTGGTTGATGATGAAAAATAATTCACCGCAGAGAACATGAGTTGCAGAGGCTTCGCAGAGTAACTCTGCGCCAACTCAGCGTTCTCCTTTCTCTGCGGTTAAAAAAATATGGTATGAGTATCCTCATTAAAAAAGGAAGAGTAATCACCGCAACAGATGATTATGTTGCTGACATTCTCATCGAAGACGAAACAGTAAAAGCGATCGGTAAAGACCTTTCTGTCAAAGCGGATAAAGAAATTGATGCAGCCGGCAAACTCGTTTTCCCGGGCGGTATTGATCCGCATGTGCATCTGGATATGCCCTTTATGGGTACATTTTCTTCTGACAATTACGAAACAGGAACAAGAGCGGCTTTGTTTGGTGGCACCACGATGGTAATTGATTTTATCCTTCAGAAACAAGGCAACTCCTTACAATCGGCATTGGACGAATGGAGAGGGCGAAGCAATAATAACTGTGTGGGTGATTACAGTTTCCACATGGCGGTAACGGATTTTAACGATAACACGAAAAAAGAGATACAGGGGATCATTGAGAAGGAAGGCATCACTTCTTTTAAAACATTCATGGCTTACAAAGGCGCTTTGATGATCGATGACCGGCAGATGGTGGGCCTGATGGAAGAAGTGAAGAAACATGGGGGTCTGATCAATGTACATGCCACCAATGGTGATATGATCGATTACCTGGTTGCTAAACACAGGGCCGGGGGTAAACTCTCTCCTCTTTATCATTACCTGTCGCAACCGGAAATAACAGAAGCGGAGGCCTCCGAACGTTTTACTGACATGAGTTACTACACCGGCTGCCCGGGTTATATTGTCCACCTGACCTGCGAAGGGGCATTGAATGCAGTGCGAAACGCTACGAGAAGAAATCAAAAGGTTTTTGTAGAAACCTGTATCCAGTACCTGATCATTGACGCATCCTTATATGAAAAAGAAGACGGCGCCAAATGGGTGATGAGTCCTCCCCTGCGGCAAAAGAAAGACCAGGAAACATTGTGGGCAGGTATCAACCAGGGATTGGTACAGGTAGTGGCGACAGACCATTGCCCTTTTAAATGGGAGCAGAAACTGATGGGCAAGGATGATTTTTCAAAAATACCAAACGGTCACCCGGCCATTGAGAACAGGATGGAATTATTGTACAGTGAAGGCGTTCATTCCGGGAAGATCAGCCTGAATAAATATGTGGAGGTGGCCTGCACGAACCCGGCAAAGATCTTCGGTATGTTCCCGAAAAAAGGGACCATTGCTGTGGGCAGTGATGCGGATATCGTCATCTTCGACCCGAAGGAGAAACATAAGATCTCTGCCAAAACCCACCATATGAATGTGGACTATAGCGGCTATGAAGGCTGGGAATTGACAGGAAAAGTAAAAACGGTTTTACTCCGTGGAAAAGTGGCGATAGAAAACAATCATTGCAAGATTGACCGGGGATATGGTAAATTTATAAAGCGTTCTAAAGTATCGCAGGTAATTTAGAATTATGAGTGATGAATTATGAATGAAATGAAAGACAATATCATCGTTCAGAAATCATACGAGTTTGCACTGAAAATAATCAGGCTATACCAACAATTGGTTGAGAAGAAGGAATATGTGCTTTCAAAACAAATTCTCAGAAGCGGCACATCAATTGGCGCAAATATACACGAAGCAGTAAGTGGTGAGTCTAAGAAAGATTTTATTCATAAATTAGGGATTGCAGTCAAAGAAGCAAGGGAAACTTCATATTGGCTTAATTTATTAAAAGACGCCACTTATATTAACGAAGAAGAGTTCCAGATATTAATTAATGCATGTGAAGAATTAATCAGAATATTAAACAGTATTATATTAACAACAAAAGAACGATATTTTCCAAATTCATAACTCATAATTCTTAATTCATAATTATACAACATGCCAGGAATGATCAAATCAGGACTGATACAGCTCAGCCTCCCTAAAACCGAAGGCGAAGGGACCATTGCCGAAATAAAAGAAGCCATGCTGCAAAAGCACATCCCTTATATTGAAGAAGCAGGCAAGAAAGGGGTACAGATACTTTGTTTCCAGGAGATCTTTAATACCCCGTATTTCTGCCCTGGGCAGGACAAAGCCTGGTATGAAAGTGCGGAGACGGTTCCCGGCCCGACGATAGAAAGGATGCAGGAATACGCAAAGAAGTACAATATGGTCATCATTGTGCCGGTATACGAAAAAGAACAGGCCGGGGTTTTATACAATACAGCAGCAGTGATAGATGCAGATGGTACCTATCTAGGTAAATACAGGAAGAATCATATCCCGCATACATCAGGTTTCTGGGAAAAGTTTTTCTTCAAGCCGGGCAACCTGGGTTATCCTGTTTTTCAGACGAAATATGCAAAAGTGGGTGTGTACATCTGCTATGACCGGCATTTCCCCGACGGCGCAAGATGCCTGGGATTGAATGGGGCGGAGATCGTTTACAACCCTTCCGCAACGGTTGCCGGTCTTTCGCAATATTTGTGGAAGCTGGAGCAGCCGGCCCATGCAGCCGCCAATGGATACTTTATGGGCTGTATCAACCGTGTCGGAACAGAAAAACCCTGGAACCTCGGTAAGTTCTATGGCAGTAGTTATTTTGTCGACCCGAGAGGGCAAATATTCGCACAAGCCTCTGAAGACAATGATGAATTGCTGATAGCGGATTTTGACCTGGATATGATCGAACAGGTAAGGGCCACCTGGCAGTTCTTCAGGGACAGAAGACCGGAGACGTATGGAAAATTAGTTGAATTATGAATTTAGAATGATGAATTATGAATGTCGTATTACTTCACGCCGCATTCATAATTCATAACTCATAATTCTAAATTATACAGCATGATTAAAGAAAACCGACTAACAAAAGAGCAGTACGAACAAAACTTCGCTGATATCCGTCCGCCGTTTGAGAATAAGACTGCAGCGGTGGTGGAAACCAATCGTTGTTTGTTTTGTTATGATGCCCCTTGCACCAAGAGTTGTCCCACTCATATTGATGTTCCTAAATTCATTAAACAAATTTCTACCGATAACGTAAAAGGATCTGCACACACAATTTTTTCTTCAAACATCATGGGGGCAGGATGCAGTAAGGTTTGTCCCGTAGAAAAATTATGCGAAGGCGCCTGTGTTTATAATTTACTCGAAGAAGAACCGATACAGATTGCAAGACTGCAACAATATTCCACCGCCAAAGCATTAGAAAATAAATGGCAACTCTTCGAAAGAAAGAAGCTTCCAGGCCCTCCGCCTAACGGCGGAGATGGGGGCAAGGGCGGGGGCAAGAAAGTTGCGATTGTTGGCGCCGGGCCTGCCGGATTAAGTTGCGCCCATGTACTGTCAAGAGAAGGAATTGATGTAACAATGTTTGAAAAAGAAAGCAAGGGCGGCGGGTTGATGACCTATGGCATAGCTGCTTATAAAGTAACTCCTCAGTTCTGCGAAGATGAAGTGAATTACATAACTGCTATCGGTGGCATTGAAATAAAATATAACCAGGAACTTGGCAAGGACATCACATTGGGTCAATTAAAAAAAGAATTCGACGCTGTTTATCTGGGAATTGGTGTAGGTGTGGCGAGGCAATTAGATATTCCCGGTGAAAAACTGGAAGGTGTGGTAGATGCAATCGGTTTTATTTATGAGCTAAGAGATAAAGGTTATTCATCCGTTCCTGTCGGCGATAAAGTAGCTGTAATTGGAATGGGCATGACGGCTATTGATGCAGCCACGCAGGCAAAACGATTAGGCGCAAAAGAAGTAACGATGGTTTACCGGAGAA
This sequence comes from Bacteroidota bacterium, assembly GCA_052389635.1. Lineage (GTDB taxonomy): Bacteria > Bacteroidota > Bacteroidia > Chitinophagales > Chitinophagaceae > JJ008. The sequence goes on from JBQTHS010000054.1 coordinate 5,016, forward strand.
CACAGGAAGAAATGCCCTGCACGGAATATGAACTCAACATTGCAAAGTTGGATGGTTGTGAGATCATCTGGCTCGCTTCACCAATTAAAGTAAAAGGATCCGCCGGAAAAGTAAAGCAATTAGTGTGCAGTAAAATGAAACTTGGCGAACCCGATGTATCCGGCCGCCGCTCCCCTGTTGATACAGGCGAAACATTTACATTGGATGTTGACATGGTCATCAAAGCAGCGGGACAAGTGCCGTTTGAAAAATTAATTAAGAAATCAAGACTTGATAATAGGAACGGAAAGATTGTGATCAATGAAAATTGTGCGACGAACATCAAAGGCGTCTTCGCCGGTGGTGATGCGGT
>JBQTHS010000055.1:0-43542 GCA_052389635.1 Bacteroidota bacterium
GGGGTAGGGAGGGAGTTGCGAAGATTCCGACGGATTGAAAATTTGTTAAAGTGGTTACATGAGCAACATCAACGATTGTTTTTCACCCCGACCCTCTCCACGGGGTGGAGAGGGAGTTTCGAAGACCCTAAAGGATTGAGAATTTACTAAGGTATTTACATGAGCAACATAAACGATAGTTTTTTTGACGGCTACTACAAGGAAATATGGAAGACCCTTATTCCCGATGAGCTGACTGTAAAGGAAGTGGATTTTATGCTTCCTTATTTCAACCTGCAGCCCGGCAGTAAAGTACTGGACCTGATGTGCGGCTATGGCCGCCATGCCATTGCCTTAGGCAGAAAAGGCATTCATGTAACGGCAGTTGATAACCTGGCTGCTTATATTGATGAAATCAATGAAGCGGTAGCCAAAGAAAACCTGCCGGTAACAACTATCCGGCAAAATATTCTTGACTTCAGAACGAAGGAGACATTTGACCTGGCCATCTGCATGGGCAACAGCCTGAATTTTTTTAATGCCCCTGATGTGGCAAAAATCTTTTCTGCCGTTTCATCCTGCCTGAAGCCGGGGGGGCATCTTTTGATCAACAGCTGGTCAATAGCCGAGATCACCTTCAAAAATTTTAAAGAAAAAAGCTGGAGTACTATCGGAGGCATGAAATTTCTTACGGATTTAAAAATCCTTTTCAGCCCCGCCCGGATAGAAACAGAAAGCACCATCATCCCTGCCGATGGCAAGACCGAAGTTAAAAACGCTGTTGATTATATCTATTCCATCAATGAACTTGAAACAATGCTGCAGGCAGCAGGCCTGTCACTACAGGAAGTCTATAGCATACCGGGAAAAAAGAAATTTACCATTGGCGAACCAAGGGCCTATATTGTTGCCAGGAAGAAATAAAACATCAGCAATTAACAAAAGCTATGGCGGGCAAGGAAAACCCCGGCGTTATGAGGACCGGGGCTTAACGTTACTGTTATGAAGGAAAAAGTTTTTAAGCATTGTGCTTCACAGGGACAGGGCTTAACAGTTACGGTTGATGTTCTTTCGACAGGTATTGGATTTATAAAACGGGACTGCTTGTTATTAAATTCGCCTTCGCCAAGGCTACAGCGAACAAAGTAGAAAGTTGATTGGGCGGAGAAGTGTCTCCCGGTTAAAACCGGGGTGATCTTTCAAAGGATTTGGAAATAACTTTCTGGACGGTTCTGGACATTGGATGAGAAGGAAAAAACAGATCATCCGTGTCAATCAACTTTCTGAGCCAAAAATATATCCACACTTAAATGTTAACAAGAGCATAACTGCCCTATTTGAAACATTCGGTTTTTACGGAAACATTCGTAAAAACTCACCGGCCGTTTCGTACAGTTCCGATAACCGGGGACGGCATGGTAGTTTCTGCAAATTTGAAATCAGGTAGTTTTCCTATGGGATATGTAACAGGATTTTTCCATCTTGTGCAAGAGAATAATTACTGAATCCAATATTATTTAACAATTAATAATCCATGAAAAATCCCGAAACCAACACAGTTATCAAGGTGGCGATTGCCGACGATCACACCCTGTTCCGCACGGGTGTTAAAACCTCCCTGCAGGCCCGCAAAGACATCCAGATGGTGGCTGAAGCCGAAAACGGTATGCAGCTGCTCAACCTGCTGCGCCATATCCGGCCGGATGTAGTGTTATTAGATATACAGATGCCGATCATGGACGGGCTGACCACCCTGCCGGAGATCAAAAAGCTGTATCCCGAAGTAAAAGTGATCATGCTGTCCATGCACAATGATCATTCAGTTATTTCCAAGATGATGGAGATAGGGGCTAACTCTTATCTGACCAAAGAGTCAGGTTCCGAAATGATCTATGAAGCCATCCGCGGGGTGTATGAAAACGACTTTTATTTCAATGAGCTTACCAATAAGGCGCTGCTCAGCGGCCTGCGTACCAAACGCACCACGGAGTCATCCATGCCGCAGGATGTGCAACTGACGGATAAGGAAGTGACCATCCTGAAACTGATGTGCGAGGAAAAAAGTACCAAGGAGATTGCCGACATTGTGGACCTGAGCCCCCGCACCGTGGAAGCTATCCGGGATAAACTGAAGACCAAGACCGGTACCAAATCTATGGCCGGCCTGGTGATGTATGCCGTGAAGGCAGGCCTGGTGGAGCATCATGCATAATTTTTGAGGCAAGCATATAGTTGGCCATTCCGACGATTCTGTCGGGATGGCTTTTTTATTTTACTGTGTACTATGCAGCTCAGGCGGCATTCGGGTTGGGAAAATATTCAGGTAACATTTATGCAGCATGCTGCTGATGTAATGAACGAAGTAGTATCTTGACTGCATGAATTATATCTGTGTCAACGGTAAAGTAATGCAGGAGGATGAACCAGCGCTGCTGGTTGCTAACGGGGGATACAGGTATGGCGACGGGTTGTTTGAAACGATGAAACTGTACAAAGGACAAATACTGCTGCAGCATTTTCATTTTGAAAGATTGTTCGCCGGGCTTACACTGCTCAAATTCGGAATACCCCGGCTTTTTTCTACAGACAAACTGGTAAAAGACATCCTGGACCTTTGCCGGAAGAACGAATGTGAGAAACTGGCAAGAATAAGACTATCTGTATTCCGGGGCAATGGCGGCTTGTACGATGAGGATACAAAGCCGGGTTATGTGATTGAATGCTGGCCGCTGGATGAGTCTGCTAACCGGTTCAACGAAAACGGGCTGCTGATAGATATTTTCCCGGATGCCCGTAAAAGCTGCGATAAGTTCTCCCACCTGAAGTCTGCAAGCTTTCAGCCTTATACGATGGCTGCTTTGTATGCTAAAGAAAACAAACTGAATGACTGCCTGGTGCTGAATACGGTCGGAAATATTGCCGATTCGACCATCGCCAATATTTTCCTGGTAAAAGATAATGTCATTATCAGCCCTGCTTTATCCGAGGGCTGCATCAGCGGGGTGATGCGGAGGTACCTGCTTGGTAAAATGCAGGATGCGGGTTACACAGTAAAGGAAACCTCTGTTTCTCAGGACGACCTGGATCAGGCAGATGAAATTTTTCTGACCAACGCCATAAAAAGTATCCGCTGGGCAAGGCAGTTCAGGGAAAAAATATATACAAATACAATAACAGGAGAAATTTACAATCGATTTATCAAACCACTTTATTAATCAAACCTGGGGTTTACAAAATTGTTCAGCTTTGACCCAAAGCGGTAATTGATCCCAAAGTGGGTGAAGAAGCTGTACCCGGAAGCCAGTTGCCTGCGGCGGGTCAGCACTTCCTGAGGTGTGGCTCCTTCTTTGGGCAAATAAAGCTGGTCACGGGTCAGTTGCGCTGAAGAATACATATTAAAAGAAAGCCCCCCGGTAATCCGGATATCCAGTTCAATATTTACTTCAAGGTTAAAAAACTTCCAGTTGTGAAAGTAATTATGATACTCTGTTCCAAATGATATGGTACCCCATTTTTGATTGACAGAGAGAGTGCCTTCCACGGCATGTCCGAACAGGGTTTCGCTGGTTTTATCGTATAACGTGGTGTCTATATAGTTATTCCTGCGTACATCGGCAATATATCTTATTGTAAATGATTTTGTATTCACCAGTTTATAGGGAAAGATATTATATTCAATACCGGTGCGAAAAAGGCCCCTGAATTTATTGTTTGAAAATGTACTCCGTGAGGCGTTGGCTTCGTATGCCCAGGACCAATTTGGGTTGATACTTTTTACATAATAGTGGCTGAACTCATAATTATTATTTTTATTGATATAGCTGGTGATATTTCCATTATCATCTTCGTACTCAAAATTCGATTTGTTTTTCCCGCCATGCAGTTCGAAACCAATTTTGGTTTCTTCCGTCACCCGGTTAGCTGACAGGTTGCCGCTGAGCCGGGATTCTTTATACACTTCATCCACATTCATACTGCCATTTGCGCCAACCCGGAACACCCAGTAATTCCAGGGATCTTTTGTAGCAGTTCCGGAATTTTCTTTTGAATCAGCATCTTTTTTATCCGTTTTCATCTGAATTTGAATATCCTTAGCCATTTTTGTCCGGGCTATATAAGGGGCCAGGCCCAGTTTCAGGTATTTTACCAGCAGATCTCTTTCTTCAAAATCCGTATTATTGGCATCGTTATCAAAATAAATTGTATCTCTCATATGGGCAAACTGGTTTTGCCCGAAGAAGATCAATTGATATTCATCGCCGCCACCCCCGGTATTTTGATCGGTTATCAGCACATGAACATCTGCAGCCTGGCGGTCCAGTAAAAAATCCACAAGATTGATCTCTGACCGGATGAAAGTCATATCGCAGCCGGAATGGCAATCAATAAAAACTTTCAATCTTTCCTGTATTACAGGATTGTTTTGAGCAGAAACAGAAAAACAGGATAAAGAAGCAACCAAAAATAAAACAATCCGCTTTCTCATGGTAAATGGTTATGTGGTTAATGGTCAGGAGTTTCTCAGCATGCAAAATCCGAATTTTATTGTTACCTGAGATTCATTCTTATTTTAATACAAAGAACAGCATTGGACAGATGGGGTATAAGCCTTATTTACGAATGGAAGACTTTACCTGACAAACGGAAAGATTTGCTTTGAGGCCTCAAAGGAATAAAACATCCTCATCATCTGCTTCCTGATTATTCAATTCCAGAAACACTTCGTGTAAGCTTTCAATAGCCTGTTTGCCGTCTTCCCCCAAATCGAGGCTGTAATTGTTTACATAGAGGTCAATATGCTGACGCATCACTTCTTCACTCATTTCCTGCGAATGCTGCCTGACATAATCCGGAATGGCAGGGTAATTTTTAAAAGCAAAATCAAGGCTTTTACGGATGAATTCATTTACTTTCAGGGCTGTTGACCTTTTTACTGACTGATTAATTGCAATGCCTCCTAACGGAAGAGGCAGTTCCATTCTCTCTTCCCAGAATTCGCCAAGATCTTTTACTTTGTATAAACCTTTTTGCCGGTAAGTAAACCGGTTTTCATGAATGATTACACCGAGATCGATTTCTTTTTTAATTAATGCATCTTCAATGGCGGAAAAAATCATGAATTTTTTATCAGTTGCTTCCGGGTATGCAAAACTAAAAAGAAGGTTGGCGGTAGTATGTATGCCAGGCAGTGCAATGGATGCCTGGTTTATTTCATCTTCTGTGATCTCCTGTGCTGAATCTGTAATTAATACTGGCCCGGCACCTTTTCCTAAGGCACTTCCTGTATGAAGCAGCGTATAATGCTGCAACGACCTGAAGAGAGCCGGAAAGCTGAGTTTAGTAATATCCAGTTTGCCCTTCAGCGCCCATTCATTCAGCGTTTCAACATCTTCCAGCACGGTTTCAAACTCCAGACCTTCTGTATCAATTTTCTTATTCACCAGTGCATCAAAGATAAAGGTGTCATTGGGACAGGGAGAAAAACCAAGGCTAAGTTTCATAGTTTGTTTAACAGGCTGATAAGCTCATTGTTCAGGTTAATGATGGCTTCTTTCAATTTCCATTTATTCTTATTTCTTTCGCCAATATAATTGCTGATAGCCCGTATCTGTATAAAAGGGACTCTTTCCATCAGGCACACATAATGCAGGGCGGCGCCTTCCATGGACTCCAGCACCGGGTGATACCTGTCCCGGTGCAATCGTATCATTTCTTTGGAAGAACTGATGCAGTTCACGGAAATGGCCTTCACTTTCTTCAGTTTTATTTTACTCATTTCAGTGCTTCTGTTCATCAGCCATCCGCCGGCGTAAGGAAATGTATTCCTGCCTCTCAGCCCCAGGTCAAAAACTGTTTTCAGTTGCTTTGCTTCAATCGCCCCTTCATCTGCTATGCGGTCCTGCTTCACCGCCACTACAGATCCCAATGGAACAGCCCTGTCAAAACAACCGCCGGTACCGGCCTGGATGATGAGCCCTGGTCTTTTAAGATGGATTTGGCGGGTTAGGTTACTGGAAGTGGCTGTGAGGCCAACCCCTGTAACCAACAGATCAATCTCATAACCCTTCCAACTTTTACCCTGCCTGTACTGATTCAAAAAAGTATCAAGCTCTTTGGCGGTGGCTGATATGATAAGAATACGCTTCTCCATCATCGCAAATATCGTATATCAGAACAAAAGCATAAGCCTTACCTTTGCGCCTGCCTGCCGGATGGCATGGCCTCACCGCTCCTTCCGCCCAAACTGCTGTGAAGGTGCTAAAAAAGTAAAGCATGGTTTACTTGACAAGATCCGAGCATTTTAATGCCGCACACAAACTGTACAACCCGGCCTGGACTTACGAAAAAAATGAGGAAGTTTTTGGTAAATGTGCCAACGAAAACTGGCATGGCCATAATTATGAACTGCTGGTGACCGTAAAAGGAAATACGGACCCCGGCACTGGTTTTGTGTTTGATGTAAAGAAACTGAGCACCCTTATCCGGGAACATATTATAGAACAGGTGGATCACCGTAACCTGAATGTGGATGTGCCGTTTATGCAGGGAAAAATGTGCAGCACGGAGAACCTGGCCATTGCCATCTGGGATGAACTGAAGCGGCACCTGCCCCACGGGGTCGGGTTGCACTGCATCAAACTGTATGAAACACCCCGCATTTATGTGGAATATTTTGGGGAATGAAGATGGTTTGATTGTTTAATGGTTAGATGGTTGTAGTGGCGGGTGCGGGGCATTCTTTTTTAATTAACCATCAAACCATCAAGCCATAAAACTGTTAATAGATTTGGCTAATGAGCAAAAAAGTATCAGTGTTCAGAAAAGAGCATTTCAATGCCGCCCACCGGCTGTTCAATCCCGGCTGGGATGATGCCACCAATGAAAAAGTTTTTGGCAAATGCGCCCTGCCCAATTATCACGGCCACAACTATGAACTGGAAGTGAAAGTGACCGGTAAACCGGATAAAAAAACAGGATATGTCATGGATATGAAAGAACTCAGTGACCTGATAAAGAAAGAAGTGCATTCACGGTTTGATCACAAAAACCTGAACCTGGATACAACCGAGTTTAAAGAACTGAACCCAACGGCAGAGAATATCGCCATTGTGATCTATAAGTTATTGAGGCCACAGTTAAGCAAAAAACTGGATCTTCAGATCCGACTGTATGAAACACCGAGGAATTTTGTAGAATACCCAGCCCCCTAAATCCCCCGCAGGGGGACTTTAGAGTCTGATTGCTGTAATTGTTGATAATAATTGATAAAGGTTTAAAAAAATAATATGAGATACCAGCGAAAAGAAGAATACTGCGAGGATTCCCTGAACGATTTGGTTAAAAACTACAAGGAAGTTCTGGGCGGGTTGGGTGAAGACCCGGAAAGGGAGGGCCTGTTAAAAACACCGGAACGGGTAGCCAAGGCCATGCAGTTTATGACGCAGGGATATTTTCAGGACGCAAGAGCCATTATTAATTCCGCCAAGTTTCATGAACCGGTAAGCGAGATGATTGTAGTAAAGGATATTGAAATCTATAGCCTCTGCGAGCATCACATGCTGCCTTTTATCGGTAAAGCCCATGTGGCTTATATTCCCAACGGGTGGATTACCGGCCTCAGCAAAATTGCGAGGGTGGTGGATGTTTTTGCCCGCAGGCTGCAGGTGCAGGAACGGCTTACGGTGCAGATAAAGGATGCCGTAAAAGAAACACTCAACCCGCTGGGGGTGGCAGTGGTAATCGAGGCCCAGCACCTTTGTATGATGATGAGGGGGGTGCAAAAACAAAACTCAGTTACGACGACTTCTGCATTTGACGGCGAATTTCAGAAGAACTCAACCCGGAGTGAATTTTTGAAATTAATCAGCAACAATTTGCATTAGAATTAAAGGCTATATTTGCTGCAACGATAAGGTTTGGTTGAGCATCTTCAATCGAACTTTTTTTTTGACCCGCCTTCGTCCGGAAACAGTATAATGACTGCAGCGGGCAAGGAGACCACCTTACCTTCATAAAACAGGGCCCCGGAGGGCTAAAAATATAGTCGAACCATGAAACATGCATTTGTTTTCCCGGGTCAGGGAGCTCAGTTTCCCGGAATGGGGAAAGAGCATTATGAGAACAGCGCATTTGCTAAAAGGCTGTTTGAACAGGCCAATGATTTGCTGGGTTTCCGTATATCTGAAATAATGCTCAACGGCAGCGAAGCAGATTTAAAACAGACCAACGTAACACAACCTGCTGTTTTTTTACACTCTGTCATCGCATATAAAAGTATTGAGAATGCTTCTCCTGATATGGTGGCAGGACATTCGCTTGGGGAATTTTCTGCACTGGTGGCCAATGGCACACTCAGTTTTGAAGATGCACTGCAATTAGTCTCTGTGAGGGCAGGGGCTATGCAAAAGGCATGTGAGGTAACTCCAAGCACCATGGCCGCTGTATTAAACCTGGCTGATGAAAAAGTAGAAACCATTTGTGCCGAAGTACAGAACGAAACGGGTGAAGTAGTGGTAGCCGCCAATTATAACTGCCCGGGCCAGCTGGTGATCAGTGGTTCGGTAAAAGGAATTGATATTGCCTGTGAAAGAATGAAAGCAGCCGGAGCCAAAAGGGCCCTGGTGCTGCCGGTAGGCGGCGCCTTTCATTCACCGTTAATGTTGCCGGCCAGGGAAGAACTGGCGGCAGCCATTGAATCCACAAAGTTTCATAACCCTACCTGCGCCGTTTACCAGAACGTGGCTGCCAAAGCGGTAATGGATAAAGATGAAATCAAACAAAACCTGATTGACCAGCTCACCAGCGCTGTCCGCTGGACGCAAAGTGTACAGGCCATGATCGCCGACGGGGCATCTAAGTTTACGGAAGCCGGGCCGGGGAAAGTATTGCAGGGCCTGGTGATGAAGATTGACAAGACAATGGAAGTATCAGGAGTAAGTTAGTTTTCCGTCATGCGAATCTGGTCATTACATCCAAAATATTTAGATGCAAAAGGACTTGTGGCTCTCTGGAGAGAAACATTGCTGGCGAAGAATGTATTGCTGAATAAAACCAGGGGCTATAAAAATCATCCGCAATTAAACCGGTTTAAGAAACTGAAGAACCCTGTGGATGCCATTGATCAGTACCTCAGGGAAGTTTTAAAAGAAGCCGTGAGCCGGGGGTATAAATTCAACTCTGATAAGATTTCAAAGCCTATAAGGAAAATAAAAATGAATGTTACCAGCGGACAGATAACGTATGAGTCTGCTCATTTATTAAAGAAACTGAAATTAAGGGATAAAAAAAAATACAGCCAGCTAAAGTCTCTTAAGCACTTTGAGCAGCATTCGGTTTTCAGGGTGGTAAAGGGAGAAATTGAAAGCTGGGAGGCCATTTAAATATAAACAGAACAGTTTAGCCACCCTCCCTCAAACTCTGGATTATACTTTTTATAAAAATTAATCACCGCTTCATTTCACTCAGGCACCCGCCAGATCATACAGCTGAATTTTTTTCCTTTGCTTCTTCAATTAACAGGTCCATATCTTCCCACACCGGCTTACTTGTTTTTTTTGCCGGTAATAATATTTGTAAAGCCGATACTCCAGATTACACGGTTTGTTTTGGTTTCATAGGTAAAAACAGGGCTGGTACCGGGACTACTGATGCAGGGGTGAATGTGCTGGAGGTTGAACTTTTATCTTTCATATAATTATAACCTAGGCTCATGTTAAGTGCAAAATTTGGCCTGAAAAAATAGTTCCATCCAACAGATGCACTTACATTAAAGAAGCTATACTTTTTGTCAGCATTGGTCTTTGAAGTGCCTGTCAAAGCACCTGTTGTTCCATTGTAACTTTTATTTTCAAAGTTGGCAACCGCCTGTTTATTGATACCGGCCGATAGTTGTGTATAAAAAAATGATTTGTCGACGTTTTTAAAATAATATCTCAGAAAGGGACCGATACCAATAAACAGTGTAGTTGATTTAGCATCAGCGGTTTTCACCCCGGCGCCATTTTTTGACCCGCTTTTATCTTTATTGAAAAATACATTGACCTTAGCGCCAATGGCCAGCTTATCCGTAACAAAATAACCGGCATTTGGTACTATACTGAAATTGGTTACATTACTTTCAGATCTGTAAATTTCGGGGGAAGATGAGCTGCTGTTGGTTGATTTCGTTTTGTCTATACCTAAACTCCCGGTGTTGGCTTCAAGTAACTAATATCCCTGTTTCAACTGACCAAAAGAATTCAGCATTATAAAGAAGGAAATGCAGGAGAGGATTGTCTTTTCCATATTTTTTAGTTTAGGATTCAAAAATCAATATTTGGGTGAACCCTGGCAATACATAATTTGTAGTAGTGATAATTTCCGGTTATTAAATAATTTTATTGGAACTTGGAAAGGATGCGACTGTTGAGGTATATACCGGTAAGATTTTTTCTCGGCCGTGTTTATTTCATCTGCTACCAAGGCAACCAAATTTCATAGACCCCCTTGTGCCGTGTATCAGAATGTGGGGACCAAAGCTGAGATGGATAAAGATGAAATCAAACAAAACCTGGTTGACCAGCTCACTATCTTTGTCCGCCGGACACAGGGTATGCAGGCTGTAATAGCTGACGGGGCATTGAGGTTTACCGAAGCCTGACCGGCAAAGTGCTGCAGGGACTGGTACTGAAGATTGACAGGACAATGGTAGCGGAGGGGTGAGCTGATACGATTTCTGTACTGAAGTATAAAGAAATCCCCCGACATCGGCTCTGTAATTTTTCTTTACAGCTAAGACCTGCGGATCAAATAATACATACCCTTCGTTGAAAACCTTAAAATGCCTGGATTTTCTTTATTCCGTATTCTATGATCATATTTCCTGCTTCATCCCTGCGGGCAAGGGTTTGTTTATAATCACCGGCAATCTGAATCTCCCCCTTTCCCCTGCTGTAAACACATACATAACCGGCATCTATATCCAGGTTTACCATCCCCGTTCCTTTGTGCTCAACATAAAGTTCTGATATTTGCATTGTGCCCTGCGTAAAAACGGCAGCATCGTCTGTTATTTTCAATACCCTTAGCTGTTTTACAGGTATTAGAACAAAAGGCTGTCGGTTAGAAAAGAAAGCATTTTTAGGCCTGACCACCAGTTCGCCGTTTTCTACTCCGGCACTGATGTTTCCGTCCTTATACTTCAGCACACTGTCGCCGGCGCTTTGCACCAGTATCACTTTTATATGTCCCTTAACACTGATACGGGTAAAACTTTCACGGATTACAATCTGTTTATATTCAACATCGGTAAAACCGGAAACAGACAGCAAGACAGAGAAGAGGGGCATATAGAACAGGGTTTTCATGACTTAAATAATTTCCTGTAAAGTTTGTTACCCTGCCATTGCCTGGCAATACATAATTTGTAGTAGAAGCCCGGCCGTGCTTGTCCGACAGCGATTTATTGGATATTTTTAGTACGGATAAGATTCCTGCGGTACTATGAAATTTTTCAGACATATACTGTTTTTCCCCTTTTTTGCCGCTGTATCTCATAATGGTTTGGGGCAGCCCCATATTATAGACAGCCTGAAACATATTATTTTTAAAGTTGTAACAGAGAAAGAAAAATTATCCGCTATTGCCAGGCTGTCTGAACAGACTATTAATGCTGATTCACTTCTTCCATATGTGGTAATGGCAGAAACTATCGCTGCCACAACCCGGGACAAATCAGACGCAGACAGGGCATCCTATTGCCGGGCGGGGTATTACCTCAGGAAAAATATGAGTGACAGTGCTCTTTTTATAATAGAAAAACTGATCCGTAATTATAAAAATGATAAAAGCCGGCAACCCTTTTATCTTACTCTTTTGTTCCTCAAAGCAAAAACGCTAGACAGGGCCAACCAATACAGCAAGGCGATTTCCCAACTGGTGGAGGTAATACAAACTGCCGAAATACAAAAAGACACACTCATCCAGATACAGGCCAAAACAGGTATCGGCTGGGTACAGATAGAAATGGAGCAATACCGGGAAGCGTTGCAATGGTTATATAAAGCAAAAAATACATCTTCCAACAAAAAATTTTATAAAAACTACGGGGCATTGTACAGCAATATGGCAACGGCTTACAGTGCATTGGGTAATCCGGATTCGGCAGAGTACTATATTGGTATTGCGATCAGGGACGCAACGGAAAACGACAATTTTACTTTTTTGGCAACGGCGCTAAGTATGCAGGCTAAAATATATACAGACAGCAAACGGCCACACCTGGCTGAAGCACCGCTGAATAAAGCGCTGGAGATACGCAAAAAAATTAATGATCCCTTCTATACCGTTTTTGATATGAGTAACCTGGCGAGCTACTATGCCAGCAATAACCAGCCGCAAAAGGGAATTGCCATTTGTAAAGAGGGGATAACCCTTGCTAAAGAAAGAGGCATGACCTCTCAATTACTGATGATCTACCAGGCGCTGGCAGAAAATTATAAGACAGCGGATAAGATGACCGAATACGGTCAGATATTGGAATACATTATCGCTTTGAAGGATTCGTTTAATAACATTAACTCCTCAAAACAGATAGCCGAGCTGCTGGCCAGCAACGAAACACAGAAAAAAGAAAAACAGATCATCGAGCAGAAACTGAATATTGCCAAAAAAAATTACTGGCTTTATGGTTCATTTCTGTTTACAGTAATGGGCGGCATTATTGTATGGATGGGATTTAAAAATTACCGGCGTAAACAAAAAATTAAAATGCAACTGGCGCTGGAGGAGGAAAAAAAATTATCAGAGCAGGCCGTGATTGATGCCGAAGAGCAGGAGCGAAAAAGAATTGCGGCCGATCTGCATGACAGCCTTGGCGCCTATGCTGCGTCAATAGCTTCCAACCTGGATCATCTCCTGTTTACACAGGCCGATGAAACGAATGCAACACCCCTGAAAGAACTCAGAAATAACTCGCAGGCTATTGTATCTCAGCTGGGCGATACGATATGGGCATTGAAGAAAGATTCTCTGTCCCTTACAGCCATCAGCGACCGCCTGAAACTGTTTATCCACCGGTTACAACCCAGCTATCCGGATGTTGCATTAGATATAACTGAGATAATAGAAACAGATCACCTGCTACCTCCTTCGCAGGCTTTTCACCTATTTCAAAGTATGCAGGAAGCCATCATCAATGCATTAAAACATAGCGGTGGGAAAAGGGTAAATGTTATTATTAAGGGCAGTAAAACTTGGAAGATTTCAGTTGATGATGATGGAAGCGGAATGAACACCCTGATGAAAACAGGCGGCGGGGGAAATGGCCTGAAAAATATGAAGAACCGGGCTGAAGAAGGAGGCTGGTCCATTGACTGGCTGCAGAATGAATATGGCGGGACCTCTGTAATAATGGCGCCTACTACAAATTGATTATTTTTTTCGCTGAATGAAAGGTTAATTTTATATCATCTATGAATTTCATTATAGCATTAACCGAGGACAACAGCATAAACCGGAACACCTTTCTGCAAAAGATAAATGTGCTGGGCAACATGCAGATTGCTTTTGTAGCTACGAATGGCAGCGATTGCCTGGAGCAGCTGAAGGGGATGCCGGATGCCAAACTCCCCCAGGCAATATTTATGGATCTGGAGATGCCGCAATTAAACGGTATTGAAACAATCCGCCTGGCAAAATCGCTTTATCCCCAAATTCATTTTATCGTTCTTACAGTATTTGATGATGAAGAAAAAATATTTGAAGCCATTAAAGCGGGCGCCTCCGGTTATTTATTAAAACATGAACCGGCCGGTGTGCTGCAAGAGGCCGTGATGAATGTACTCGAATTTGGTGGCGCCCCGATGAGCCCGGCCATTGCAAGAAAAGCACTGAGGCTGATGAGCCGTTCGTCATTGACCGGAGCCACAGAAGTAAGAAATGCTTTGCCGGAAATGATTACCGCCCGGGAAGAAGAAATTCTGAAACATATGGTGGATGGCCGGGATGCCAAACGCATCGCTTCCTCACTTGATATCAGTGTACTGACAGTTCGCAAGCATATTGCCAATATTTATGAGAAACTGCATGTGCAGTCGAGAGCAGAAGTGATTAATATGGCTCATCATAATAAATGGTTCAGCAGTTAAATGTACATGGAACAGTTCAGCCACTCTCCGTCGAACTCTGCATTATACTTTTTATAAAAATTAATAGCCGGTTCATTCCACTCCAGCACCTGCCAGATGATGCGGTTGAATTTTTTTTCCCTGGCTTCTTCAATCAGCCGGTCCATTAAAAGCTTACCGATTCCTTTCCCTCTTGCTGCTTCGGTAACGATAATATCTTCCAGGTACATCGCCTGACCTTTCCAGGTGGAGTAACGGATATAGTATAATGCAAAGCCTTGTATCACGCCGTTTTCTTCAGCAACGAAAGTCCACCAGACAGGTCTTTCTCCGAATCCGCTTTTGGTAAAATGTTTCAGTGTTACGGTCACATCATTTGGCGCTTTTTCATAAATGGCCAGCTCGGTGATCAGTTCTAAAAGTCTCGGACAGTCTTCTCTTACCGCCCTGCGTATAATTATTTCCATTTTATCAGCTTAGTGATTTGTTTAAATCAGTAACGATATCCTGCAAATTCTCTATCCCCACATTCATCCTGATCAAACCATCCGTAATACCATATTTTTCTTTTTCTTCTTTAGGTACGCTGTAATGCGTCATGGAAGCCGGGTGGGAGAGCAGGGTATCGCAGGTTCCTAAAGAAACGGTCCGTACACACATCTTCAGTTTGTTCATAAAATCAATACCCGCCTGCAACCCTCCTTTCAGTTCAAAGCTGAGCATGGCGCCGGGATGCCGCATTTGCTTCATGGCTGTGTAATGGTCAGGGTGACTGGCAAGCCCGGTGTAATTCACTTTTGCCACAGCAGGATGGGCTTCTAAAAAACCCGCCACTTCCATAGCGTTGTGACAGTGTCGTTCCATTCTTAGCTCCAAAGTTTTCATTCCCTGTATCAGCAGGAAAGCATCAAAGGGATTGGAGTTGCCGCCCAGCAGCCGGTGTACTTTGGTGCAATGCGTTTTCATGAATTCAATATCCCTTCCCAAAAGAATACCACCGATAGCGGTGCCATGCCCGTTCAGGAACTTGGTGGTGGAATGAACAACAAAATCAATTTCATATTGAAACGGCTGCTGCAAATAGGGTGTGGCAAATGTATTATCGCAGGCAATGATACAGTTGTACTGTTTGCCCAGCCGGCCCAGCTCATCTAAATCCACACACCGGATAGTAGGATTGGCCGGTGTTTCTAAGTACAGCATCCTGATGGCGCTGTCTGCTTTCAGGGCTTCTTCCGCTTTGCTCAGATCCCGCAGGTCGGTTATGATGGCTGTTATATTCAATCCGGGCAAAATATTATTCACCAGTTCATTTGTTCCGCCATACAGGGAATAGTGGGTGAGAATTTTATCGCCCGGTTTCAGCGTTGCCAGCATCAGTGTGGAAATAGCGGCCATCCCCGAAGCATGAAGAATGCCTTTTACTTCCCTGTTCAGGCCAAAGGTTTCTAATGCAGCAATTTTTTCTTCGGCCTCCGTCATCGTCGGGTTGCCCCAGCGGCTGTAGATATATCCTTCTTCCTGCCCGCTGAAGCGGCGCATGCCCTGCTCTGCATCATCATACACATAGGTGCTGCTGGCATAGATGGGCACCTGGTGGGCATACATCGGGTCCTGGGTATGCCCGCCGTGTACAGCCACCGAACCCCATCCGGAAAGGGGAAAACTTTTATCCATCTTAGTAGGTTTGTTAACGATATTTATACTGAAGATTTAATTTTCATATCTCTATGAGTTTATTATCTGTCGTTCACCAAAAATACCCTTTTTCCCGAAGGGATGCCTTTGGCAAGAGGATAGGAGCATGAAAGAACTGCTGAAACAGTATGCCACTTATAATATTTGGGCCAGCCAGAAGATCATTGACGTTATCCTTCCTATGCCCGAGGAAAAGCAGAAGGCCGAAGTGCCCAGCAGTTTCAGCAGCCTGTACAAAACCGTGCTGCACATGTGGGATGCAGAAAGCATCTGGTGGCAGCGGATGAAGCTGCATGAACGGATCATCCGGCCCAGTGAGAATTTCAACGGCAGTATGAGAGATGTGTCGAACGGATTAACAAACCAGTCAAAGCAGTGGGAAGAATGGATAGCCAATGCATCCGACCTGGCAATCGAACATGTTTTTGAATATAAAACCTTCGACGGCACTGCATTCAAGCAGCCGGTTTGGCAGATGCTCCATCATGTGTTCAACCACGGCACTTACCACAGGGGCCAGCTGATCAATATGCTCCGGCAACTGGGAGTGGAGAAACTGCCCGCCACGGATTTTATCATCTGGAGCCGGGGTAAAAAATAATTGGCTTTTTCTTATGTAAAACTTTCTCTTACTTCATCAGGAAGTAAAATGTATGGCTATGAGAATGATTCTACCCTTTCTGTTTACTATCCTTTTAATTCCTTCTACCGATGTTTTTTCCCAATTACTCCATGGCCGTGTGATGACCGAAAGCGGTGATGATGCAGCCGGCGTTACCGTCCGTTTCCAGAACAAATCCAATGGTATCAGTACAAATGCCGACGGCACTTTTAAAATTATGGCCACCAAACTGCCGGACACCCTTGTTTTTTCCGCACCGGGATTTGAACCCTATAAAGTTGTCATCACAGAAAAAAATATCAAAGACCCCAATTTTGAAGTGGTGCTGCTGAATGCAAGAAAAGAAATGACTGAGGTAGTAGTAACGGGCTACGGCGCTGCCGGGAAAAAGGATATGACCTACTCCGCTTCAACCGTTAGGCGGGATGAAATGTCATTGGGCCCCGATGCTCCTGCTCCAACCGCCATTGAAAAAGCGTTGGCAGGAAAAGCTTCCGGGGTTAAAATCCGCGGTTCTTCCACTTATAAAAGTGCATACAGATCTGCGCCTGCCGGTGATCTGTATTTTGAATCCCTTAGTGGCGAAACCGGAGGACTGAAATATTTCTTTGCCGATACCAATATAGGCCTTCGCACCGGCAGCGCTGCCAAATCAAGGATACTGACTGCAGGCGAAGTAAATGATTTCAATAAATGGAAAATGTGGGAGGAATACACGGAGAATGAGTTCAAATCCATGGGTAATTTCTGGGGCATGATGCCAAACAAACGCTACAGTGTGCAGCTGACCGATAAAAGCTTTAATCCTGTTATCAACGAAGCAGTTTACCTGGTGCGTAAAGAAACCAATGACACAGTTTGGAAAGCGTTTACCGATAATACCGGTAAAGCCGAGCTATGGGCCGGTTTTTTCAGGGACACACTGAAACCAGATGACTATTTTATTGCGGACCAATATGGTATTAAAGCGCAACAACCATCAGCATTCGCCAATGGGGTGAACCTGCTGAGTGTTGACCGCAGTTGCGGAGTTACTGCCGATGTGGACATCGCTTTTGTGGTGGATGCCACCGGCAGCATGGGCGATGAGATTGAGTTTTTAAAATTAGAACTGGAAGATGTCATCCGCAATACAATGGAGAAACATAAATTTCTTTCCCTCAGGGCAGCTTCTGTTTTTTACCGGGACAAAGGGGATGCCTATGTAACAAAAAATGCGGGTTTCAATGATGACCTGCTGAAAACTCTCAACTTCATCAAGCTGCAGGCCGCCGGTGGCGGAGGCGATACCCCGGAAGCGCTGGATGAAGCATTGAGCACAGCATTGGACAGCCTGCAATGGAACCCTGCTGCAAGGACAAGGTTGCTGTTCCTTATCCTCGATGCCCCGCCGCACAACGAAGCCAAAGAAAGAATAAGGCAACTGACACTGAAAGCTGCCGCCAAAGGCATCCGCATTGTACCGGTGGCCTGCAGCGGCACTGATAAATCAACTGAATTTTTACTCCGCTCCATAGCGCTGGCCACCAACGGCACCTATGCTTTTCTCACCAATCACAGCGGTGTGGGCTACAGCCATATTGAACCTACCACCGATAAATATGAAGTAGAGCTGCTGGGCAGTTTACTCCAGCGCATCATAGGGCAATACCTCTATGCAAAAGATTGTGCAGCGGATGATAAGGACATGGTGCAGCAACCGGTGAAGCAGCCTGAAAACATTCTTTCCGTAAAACTATATCCCAACCCCACTTCCGGGCTGTTCACCATCGAAAGCAAAAAGGATATCAAAGAAATTTTTATAACTGACTTTACCGGCAAAATACTGATGCGTCTTGCCGCTGCTGATAAAAAAGCCCGCCCGGATGAACCGTTCGGACGGGGAAGATGGCAGGTGGATATTGGCAGGTACCCTTCCGGAACTTATTTGGTGAAGTATATAACTGCAGATAATAAGTGGGGGGCGGAGAAAGTGGTGCTCCTTCGTATCTGACGCCAGAAATGGCGCCTGACGCCTGCTACGCCCATTTGACCAGCGTAGCGCCCCAGGTAAATCCGCCACCAAAGGCCGATAACACAATATTATCTCCCTTGTTCAGCTCATGCCGCCATTCCCAGAGGCAAAGGGGGATGGTGGCAGCAGTGGTGTTACCATACTTTTCAATATTGATCATCACTTTTTCCCTTGGCAAACCCATGCGGTTGGCGGTGGCATCAATGATGCGCAGGTTAGCCTGGTGCGGAACCAGCCAGGCAATATCATCAGCAGTCAGGTTATTTCTTTCTAATAATTCAGCGCTTACATCGGCCATGCCTTTTACAGCAAATTTGAAAACAGCCTGCCCTTCCTGGTAAGCATAATGTTCTTTAGCTATTACCGTTTCTATGCTGGCGGGTTTCTTAGAACCGCCGGCCTTCATGTGCAGGAACTGGCAGCCACTGCCATCGCTTCTCAAAATACTGTCAAGCACCCCATACCCGTCATGATTGGGTTCCAGCAATACAGCGCCGGCGCCGTCGCCAAAAATGATGCAGGTGGTCCTGTCCTGGTAATCCACAATAGCACTCATCTTATCGGCCCCGCACACCACCACTTTTTTATAGCGGCCGCTTTCTATAAGCGTAGCGCCGAGTGTAAGTGTGTATAAGAAACCCGAACAAGCGGCTGATACATCAAAACTCCAGGCATTCTTTGCGCCCAGTTTATCGCAGGCAATATTGGCCGTGGCAGGGAAAACCATATCGGGGGTAACAGTACCCACAATCAGGCAGTCAATTTCTTCCGGGCTGATACCTCTTTTCTCACATAATTGTTTTACCGCCGGCACTACCATATCAGAAGTGGCAAGACCTTCACCCTTCAATATCCTTCTTTCAGAAATACCGGTACGGGTACGTATCCACTCATCATTAGTGTCCACCATCTTCTCCAGGTCAGAATTGGTCAGTCTGTCTTCGGGAACATATCCGCCAACAGCAGTGATGGCGGCGGTGATTTTTTTAATCATGCAGTGTGGTGTTAATCTAAAAGTGCTCAAAGGTAAGGAGGTCTGAGGTCAGTCCGTAAGGACTCCTTCGGAGAAGTCAGAGGTATGAAACCGGAACCCCAAGAACTTCCTTATACTGATTGTCATTTCGGTAATCATCTGGAATCCACTGGCAATTGCTTATTGTCAATTGCCGATTGCCGACTATATTGCAGCCTATGATTGCCTATCTGAAGGGAGATTTTGTGCACAAAAGCCCGGCCGTAGTTCATGTGGAGGCGAACGGGGTAGGATATGAAGTGCAGATCAGCCTGAACACTTATTCCAAAATTCAAAAACTCGATAAAGGAACTCTGCATACCTGCCTGCTTATCCGGGAAGATGCCCATATTCTATATGGTTTTTTTGATGTGAGTGAAAAAGAAATGTTCCTTCAGTTGCTCTCAGTATCCGGAATCGGTGCATCTACAGCGAGGGTCATACTGTCTTACATGAAACCTGACGAACTGGCAAAAACCATCGTCCTCGGTGACAGCCGGACGCTGGAAGGGATAAAAGGAATCGGTAAAAAAACAGCCGAAAGAATGGTACTGGAACTGAGAGATAAATTGGCAAAATACAGCCCCGAAACAAATAATTTTCCCATGAAAAACAATACTTTGCACCAAGATGCGTTAAATGCCTTAACCGCCCTGGGCATCAGCCGGCAGGCAGCCGGACAGGCCATTGAAAAGGTTCTGGCGGACAATTCCAATATCCCTGTTGAGGAACTGGTTAAATTAGCACTCCGTACACTCTGACCCGATTTTGCTGGAAACTAATTGATGGAGAAAACACATTGAACCTTTTAACTGCCTATATCCGCCGTATTCTGGTATGTATAGCCATGCTGCCAGCCTTCGCAATCCGGGCCAATGCCGGAAACGATACCCCCAATCCTCCAGGTAAGAAAAAAATTGCTGCTGACACCACCCGCTACCCGATTACCGACAGGCGGGGCGACCCCTACTTATACCCCAACAGAAATACGTTTGATTTCCGGGACACTTCTTATCTCAAACGAACTATCGAGTACGACCCGAAAACAAAACAGTATTACATCGTTGAAAAAATAGGCAACCGCTATTACCGCACTCCGGCTTCTTTTTCCATGGAAGAATTCCTGCGCCTGCAGGGAGAAAAAGATGAAAGGGATTATTTCAAAAAGAGATCCCAATTGCTGGCCAATATGAACAGGCGGATGTTCAAGCCAAAATTCAAGGTGTCGAACGACTGGTTCAACCGCATCATGGGAGTGGGGCCGGACGGGAAAGTGAAAATTGACATCAAACCTACCGGTTATGTAGAACTGCTGGCCGGTTATCAGGGACAGAATATTAAAAATCCTACCCTTCCTGAAAGAGCCAGAAAACAAGGCGGCTTCGATTTCAACATGAACTCGCAATTGCAGGTGGATGCCAGCATCGGCGAAAAACTGAAACTGCCCATCAACTATAACACACTGGCCAATTTCAATTTTGAAAACCAGCTGAAACTGGATTTCAAAGGCAAGGATGATGACATCGTCAAAGAGTTCCAGGCAGGCAACACCAATTTCCCCACAAAGGGTACGCTGATACCCGGGGCCCAGTCATTGTTTGGTGTAAAAACACAACTGCAGTTTGGAAAACTGTTTGCAACCATGGTGCTGGCTAATCAGCAGTCGCAACGACAGACCCAGAACCTGCAAGGGGGCACGGCCGCCCAGGCATTTACCCTGCGGTCCGATGAATATGACGAGAACCGGCACTTCCTCATGTCGCAGTATTTCCGTAACAATTACAACACGGCCATGAAACAACTGCCGGTGGTAAACTCAAGGGTGCAGATACTGCGGGTGGAAGTATGGGTGACCAACCGAACCGGCGCCACTACTGATACAAGGGATGTTGTTGCTTTTATGGATTTGGGCGAAAGAAACCCCTACCGCACACCATTGCTCACCGGCAGCGGCGAACAACTGCCCCGCAATGATGCCAACAACCTGTATTCAACGCTGAACCTGAATCCCAATTTCAGAAACTCCACGCTGGTACAGAACGAACTGACAAATTTCGGCCTGCTGCCCGTCCAGGATTTTGAAAAGACATTTGCCCGCAAGCTGCAGCCAACGGATTATTATTACAATTCTCAAATCGGTTTTCTTTCTTTGAACCAACCATTGCAGCCCGATGAAGTATTGGGTATAGCCTTTCAGTACACCTACAATGGCCGCACTTTCCAGGTAGGTGAGTTTTCGCAGGATGTGCCGCCCGATACCACCGGCACCTCTCAAAGAGTTTTGTTCCTGAAATTATTAAAAGCCACCTCGCAGCGTACCAACCTTCCTATCTGGGAGCTGATGATGAAAAATGTGTATTCAGTAGGCTATGGCCAGCTGGAAAGACAGGATTTCCAGCTCAACCTGACTTATGAGGAACCCAGCCTTGGCGAAAAAAGATATTTGCCTCCCAATGATGTGAGTGATCCCTACAAAGGTCAACCGCTTATTTCGCTGGTCAACCTTGACCGGCTGAATAACCAGAACGACCCGCAGCCCGACGGGGTATTCGATTTTGTGGAAGGCTTCACTGTCATCTCATCACAAAGCCGCATTGTGTTTCCCGTGCTGGAACCTTTCGGGCATGACCTTGATTATGTGGATGCCAGCCAGGCATTGCGGGATCAATACCTGTATTATCCCTTATATGATACCATTAAAGCCATTGCCCAAACATTTGCCAACCTGAATCGCTTTAAGATAACCGGCCGTTCCAGGTCATCCGGGAGTGCAGCGGGGAGTGGGTTTGGAAATTTAGCTGGCCAGGGTGGTTTGCCCGGTTCGGGTTCAGGAGAATATCAGTTGGGATTTAATATTCCGAGAGGCTCTGTAACCGTTACTGCCAACGGGCAGGTGCTTCAGGAAAATGTGGATTATGAGATCAATTACGACCTTGGCACACTCCGCGTCACCAACCAGGCGGTACTGAATTCGGGTATCCCGGTGAGCATCAATTATGAAAACAACCAGGCCTTCGGCTTTCAGCAAAAGAACTATATGGGGCTGCGGCTGGATTATATCGCCAGTAAAAAACTAACAATCGGCGGCACCATCGTAAAGTTAGGGGAGAGGCCTTTCTTCATTAAACAATTGTATGGCGAAGATCCGATAAAGAACACCATGTACGGGGTGGATATAGACTACCGGAATAACCTGCCACGCCTCACCAAATGGCTGGACAAACTTCCTTTCTATTCCACCAGGGCCATGTCTTCAATAACAGCAACAGCGGAAGCTGCATTGCTGGATCCGGGCCATGCCAAACAAATTAATTCGAGCAAAAAGGATAAGGGCGGTCAGGTGTACGTTGACGACTTTGAAGGCACCCGTGCCAATATTGATATTCGCTTTCCCCCGATAAGCTGGACCCTGTCATCCATCCCGCAGGGAAATAATAACCCAACGGGAACAGCGCCTTTATTTGCCGAGTCAGCGTTTTATAATGACCTGCGCAGCGGACAAAACAGGGCCAAACTTGCCTGGTATAATATTGAACCCAACCTGCAGGAAAAAAGGGCCAACAACAACCCGTTGCAGAATAACCTGGCCGAACTTTCAAAACCCGAAACAAGACAGGTACTGAGAAGGGAGGTTTTTCCAAAACAATTTACGCAGTTTGGCGAAGGGCTGCTCACAACATTCGACCTCGCTTTTTATCCGAGAGAAAAAGGCCCTTACAATTTTGAGACATCCACCACAAGAGTGAATGCCAATGGCAGGATACTGAACCCCGGTCAGTCATGGGGAGGATTGATGCGCAATATTGACCAGACAGATTTTGAAACAAGCAATATTGAGTTCATTGAATTCTGGTTGAAGGATCCTTTTACCAAAAGCACTTTAAATCCATTGGGCGGAAAGTTATATTTCAATCTCGGCAACCTTTCAGAAGATGTGCTGAGAGATGGTAAACGCTTGTATGAAAATGGCCTGCCCACCACCGCCAACCCCGGCATACCGGTTGACAACAATACCGTTTGGGGAAGGGTACCCGCCAATCCGCTTCAGGTGACCAATGCTTTCAGTAATGAACCCGCCGACAGGCCACTGCAGGATGTGGGCTTCGACGGGTTGCAGGACAATGATGAGAAAACAAAATTTGCGTCTTACCTGACTGCACTCCAAACCAATTTCGGTTCTGGGTCGGCTATTTACCAAAAAGCATCGGCCGATCCTTCGGGAGATAACTTTAAAGCTTACCGTGACCCTTCATTCGACCAGGGCACACCCGCCGGCATCCTTGAACGCTATAAGAACATCAACAACCCGCATGGTAATTCTCCGGTGGCCGAAAACAATACCGAATTCTTCAATGCCTTCACACAATATCCCGACCAGGAAGAAATGAACCGGGACAATACCATGAATGAAGTGGAGGAATACTTCCAGTACCAGGTGGATATACAGCGCAACATGACAGCCGGTACCAATTTCATTACGGATATAAGAACAGTAAATGTGACCACGGCAGATAACAAGCCGCTTACGGAAAAATGGTACCTGTTCCGCATACCTGTTGATCAGTACCAGCTGAAGGTGGGCAATATCCCCGACTTCAAATCCATCCGCTTCATCCGCATGTTTGTTACCGGCTTTGATGATACGGTGGTGATGCGCTTTGGCAAGCTGGAACTCATCCGCAACCAGTGGAGAAAATACCGCTACGAGATTGATACCACAGGCATGTACACCCGGCTGCCTTCGCCTGACCCCACTGTTGTAAACACACTGGCGGTTAATATTGAAGAGAACGACCAGCGGCAGCCCATTGTCTATCGCATACCGCCGGGCATTGAAAGACAGCAGCAGCTTAGCAATAACAATGTGCCCCTGTTCCTGAATGAGCAGGCCATCAGTGTACAGGTTTGCGGGCTGAACCAAAATGATGGCAGGGGCGTTTTTAAAACGATGAACCTGGACATGCGGCAGTATAAAAGGCTGCAGATGTTCATCCATGCCGAGTCAGTAAGGGGTTATCAGGCCATTGCATTTGGCGACCTGAATGCAGTTATCCGCATCGGTAATGATTTTTCCGGGAACTATTACGAGATAAAGATACCGCTGCGTATTACTGATTTTGGCGAAACCGACAGTGCGAAAATATGGCCTGCCGAAAACTATCTTGATTTTGATCTGGACATCCTCACTGCACTGAAGTCGAAACGGAACAGGCAGGGCGGGTCTCCTTCTCTTTACTTTTCTGAAACAAAAGCGGATGGAAGAACCTATGCCATACTCGGCAATCCCAACCTCGGCGAAGTGCGGGGTATGCTGTTAGCCGTGGAAAACACGAACCAGGAAACCCTTTGTACTGAAGTATGGTTTAATGAGCTGCGGCTTTCGCAGCTTGATGAAAAAGGTGGATGGGCCGCTAATGCAAGAATTGATTTCCGCCTGGCCGACCTGGGCACACTTACCGTGGCCGGTACGGCCCGCACCCGTGGCTTCGGCACACTGGAGCAGCGGGTGAATGAACGGAGCCGGGAAGATGTTTACACCGTGGATGCATCGGCAACGATTGAAGCCGGTAAACTGCTTCCGAAAAAATTAGGCCTGCAGATACCGGTGTATGCGGGTATCAGCTACCGCAGCAGCACACCTGAGTATGATCCTTATGACCTCGACATAAAACTGAAAGAAAAACTGAAAGAAACCCCTGCTGATAAAAAAGACTCCATCCGCAATGATGCGCAGGACATCACCACTATCAAAACAGTAAACCTGACCAATGTCCGCAAAATAAAGACCGACGGCAAGCGGCCCAAAATATGGAGTGTGACCAATTTCGATTTCAACTATTCGTACATCCAAACGCTGAACCACAACCCGCTGATTGAAAAAGACGAACTGCGCCGCACAAGAGGGGCATTAGGCTATACATATGCCCCGCAGGGCAAACCTATTGTGCCCTTTAAGAAACTGATTAAGTCAAAATCGCCCTGGCTGGCGCTGGTAAAAGATTTCAATTTTAACTATGTACCGTCGCAGATTGCCTTCAGGGCCGATCTGTTCCGCCAGTTTGGCGCCACCCGTCTCCGCAATGTGGGCGGCGGGCCGTATAAAATACCCGAGACCTTCAACAAGTATTTTACTTTCGACAGGTATTACATCCTGCAGTGGCCGCTTACCCAGTCCATCAATATTGATTTCAGCGCCACCAACTTCGCCCGGATAGACGAACCCATTGGACGTATTGATACCAGGACTAAGAAAGACAGTATAAGGGATAATGTTTTCAAGGGCGGAAGAAATACCAACTACCGGCAGGAACTGACAGTGACCTATAATGTGCCTACCCAAAAAATTCCTTTGCTGAGCTGGACAACCCTGCGGGCAAGCTACAATACCAAATACAACTGGCTGGCTGCATCACTGCTGGAACGTACGGCGGAGATCAACCTGGGCCATACCCTGTCCAACACACAAACGAAAACGATTAACGGCGAACTGAAGTTTGAAGAACTCTATAACAAATGGCGCCTGCTGCGGGCGGTGAATACCAATCTTCCTCCCCCTGCCAAAACCGGCGGCAGCGGCGGAAGCAAAGGAGACAATAAAAAAGGAGATAATAAAAGAGGAAACGAAAAGAAAAGCGGCGATAATAAAGACGGCGGTTCGAAAGACAATCCGCAGCAAGTTGCGCAGGGCGGTATGGTGCAGCAGCAGGATGGCCAGGCGGTTACCGCAAAACCCGATACTATCCGCAACAAAAAAGGCAAGATCATCAAGATCAAAAAACCAAAGAAGAAGAAAGAGAAAAAAGTAAAACAGACAAAAGATCCCAATCAACTGCCGCAGGTGGGCGCCGTACCGAAATTCTTCCTGCGCCTTGCCACCGCCGTAAAAAGGGTGGGCATTCAGTACACCGAAGATTTTGGCACCACCTTGCCCGGCTATATGGACAGCACTAATGTGCTCGGCTATAACCTGAAGAGCGGGCAGCCTGGCTTCCGGTATATCTTCGGCTACCAGCCCGACACCAACTGGATCAATAATTTCGGCGCCAAAGGATTGCTGTCAACCGACACATTAGTGAGCAGGCTTATCCAGCAGCGCTATAACCAACGACTGAACATTACCGCACAGGTAAGCCCCTTCCGTGATTTTAATATTGATATCAACTTAGACAAGACATTCGACAAGCAATATTCAGAACTGTATAAGGACACCAGCAAATTTGACAATGTAGGTTTGACAAGGCTGAACCCCTATGCACTTGGTAGCTTCTCTGTGAGCTATATCGCCTTCCAGACCCTGTTTACCAAGTTTGATCCGAATGTGATCTCAGAAACATTCAAAACATTTGAAAACAACAGGGCCATTCTTTCCAAGAGACTGTCGGGGCTGAATAATTACCAGGGCGGAACACCTGACCCTAATGATCCCGGATACTTCCAGGGATATGGCCGCTATGCACAGGATGTGGTGATACCGGCTTTCATTGCGGCCTACACCAATAAAGATCCGATGAGTGTGAACCTTGCAAAAAATAACAACCCGAATATCCGTTCCAACCCGTTCTCCGGCATACTTCCCAAGCCCAACTGGACGATAACCTATAACGGCCTGTCAAGGATTCCGGGACTGGAAAGGATATTCACTAACTTCAGCATACGCCACGGCTATCACAGCACTTTCAGCATGAACAGCTTTAATACAGCGCTGTTGTTCACCGATCCGCTGCGTATCGGCTATCCGTTCTTCAGGGATCCGCTCACCGGTAATTTTATTCCATACTTCTTAGTTCCCAATATCACTATACAGGAAGCATTCGATCCGTTGATTGAGATTGATGTCACCTTCACTAACCAGCTCAGCACCCGTTTTGAGTTTAGCAAGCGTCGCCAGCTCAGCCTCAGCCTGATTGATTACCAGCTGGCCGAAAACCGCTCCACCGAGGTCACTTTCAGTTTCAACTGGCGACAGAAAGGTTTGCCGCTCATTAAAAAACTGCCTTTTATGAAAGGCAGGATGGACAATGATGTCACCATCCGTTGCGACTTCAGCCTGCGGGATGATGCCACAGCCAACAGCAAACTGGACCAACGCACTTCTTTCGGCACCGCAGGACAAAAAGTGATACGCATTGCGCCTTCGATAGACTATGTGGTGAACAACCGGGTGAGCATGAAACTCTACTTTGAGCAAAACCGCAACATACCCAAGATCAGCAATGCCTTCCCGATTACCAATACAAGGGGCGGTTTGCAGGTAAGGATTTCGCTGACGCAGTAGGCTTCCGTCCGGGGGGGTTACTTAACCTTTCTTCTCCGACTCTTGCCCGACGATTCTCCCCGCAGTCTCTTCAAACCATGAGAAAAGCAGCGAAGGGACTCATCACCAAATGAAAATGTAAGGGGAAAAAATATTTCAATAATAAAATAAAGCCTTGTCTGTTTAAGAGGGCAGCTTTATTAGACGGCAGTATTTTAATCACTCTGCCGGTGTCCCGCATTCACCCAGTCCACAATCTTTTGTTTGTCGGGGGCGGTCAGCATGGCATTGGGTGGCGCAGGCATTTGCGAAGGCATGTTATCCACTGCACGGGCTTTTATCCTGTCCCAACTGGCAACAACGCTGGCATCGGTGTCAAAGTTTTTGCCGCCATCCATTCCGCCGTTGCGGTGGCAGGGGCCGCAGTAGCCAACGATAAGTTGCTTTACCAGGGCATACTTCGGTCCGTAGTTTAATATAGTTATCTGTGCCGTATCAGTACAGTTCTTCTGGTTTTTTACAGTAATCACATAGTCGCCGGGTGCCAGGCTGCTGAAAATATTGGATGTCTGGTAAGCGCCGCTGCCAATTTTATAAGTGATGGTATCACCCACCGGTGAATTGATGGTGATGCTGCCATTGTTGGAAGTACCGATCGCTTCTGTTTTAAAATAATCAACCTGGTAGCTTACGCCAAGACCGGGGTCGGGCGGCGGGGGTGGGGGCGGCGTACTGTCCTTTTTGTTGCAGGCAATGATAAAAAGACCTGTCAGCGCCAAAATTCCGGTAATGCGGATTTGCAGTTGCATACGGTTGGTTTTCAGTGTTACAATTTACAATCAATCATCCAAACGGGGAAACAAGTGGAAAAGAAACCCTATGACCGGCTTTTCAGCCGAAAGATTAAGGCGATATTTATTGAATCATAGTTGCAAATATCAGGAAAGCCCTACTTTTGTTTAGTGTTTCGACTCCATATAAATAGTAAGAAAGGGATTGCAGCCATATTGCTGGCATTCTTTGTATTTATACTGGCTGAGAAAAATGCACATGGTCACCGCGGGGCCATTGCGGATAAAACAGGGCAGGGGCAGGCTTTTTTGCTAAGCAAATCATCCTGTATCATCTGCGATTTTCAATTAGCTGCCGGCGCCGAACTTCCTGTGCAACCGGAGCTGAATGCAGCAACGGAACAAACTACTGAATTCGTTATCCTCACTTCATCCTTTTATTTACAGTCCTCTCCGTCCTGTTTGTCAGAACGGGGGCCTCCTTTTTCCTGCTGACACACAGTTCATACTATTGCCCCCGCCCGGTTAATAGTATTCACTTCATTATTCATTTACAGCGTTTCGCTGTGTCAACATATTCCGGGATGAAAAAAATAATTCTCCTTTTGCTGTTACTGCTTCCGGTAAAGTTTTTACCGGCGCAGACAAATCTTTCCACGTCATTTCCGGCAGGCAATGCCGTTAAAGTAACCCTGTCGGGCAAAATAACCGATGCCGCCACCGGTGAACCGCTGCCCGGGGCCAGTATTTACCTCGCAGATGATAAAATGGGCACCTCCGCCGGCGCTGATGGCAGGTATCAGCTGACCAACATCCCTGATGGTCACCATGTGATTGAAATTTCCCACACAGGCTACAGCACATTGGTAGAGCATATTGAACTGAATGCCGATACAGAGAAAAACTTTGCGTTGTCAACCGTGGTGATAGAAAACCAGGGAGTGATCGTAACCGGTGTAGCAGGCGCCACCAGCATCCGCAAAGCTCCGGTGCCGGTCGCATCCATCCGCAAAGCGGCTCTATTGCAAACCCCTTCTTCCAATATCATTGATGCGCTGACGCATATACCCGGTGTGTCGCAGCTCTCCACCGGCCCCGCCATTTCAAAACCATTTATACGGGGCCTTGGTTACAACCGGGTAGTAACGGTGAACGACGGCGTTCGCCAGGAAGGACAGCAGTGGGGCGATGAGCATGGAATTGAAACAGACGAAATGAGTGTAACAAGGGCTGAAGTGCTGAAAGGACCGGCATCACTCATGTACGGCAGCGATGCACTGGCCGGTGTTATCCATTTCATCACCCACAGCCCGGCGACGGAAGGCACGGTGAAGGGGAATATTCTTGCCAATTATCAAAGCAATAACGGGTTGTTTGCCGTGAATGGGAATATTTCAGGAAATAAAAATGGATTCAACTGGAATATGTATGGCACTTCTAAGTCGGCCGGAGATTACAAAAACAAATACGACAGTAAAGTACTGAACTCACGGTTCAATGAAAAGAACTTTGGCGGTTATATCGGACTGAACAAAAGCTGGGGGTTCAGCCATCTTATTGTCAGCAGTTTTAATCAGAACCTGGGATTGGTGGAAGGGGACCGGGACGATGCAACAGGGAGATTTATTTTATTTGCCGGTTCGCCACTGGAAAGGATAGCTAACGCCACCGAACTTGATTCAAGAGAGCTGTTTGTACCCCGGCAAAACGTACAGCATACAAGGCTGGTATCGGATAACAACTTTGCCATTAAAAAAAGCAGGCTGAAAATTAACCTGGCGTATCAGAACAATCAACGGAAAGAATTTGGCAACCCGGAAGATCCTGATGAAAAAGAGCTGTTCTTCGACCTGAAAACTTTTAACTATAACCTGCAGTGGCAGCTGCCGGAAGCAAAGGAGTGGCATACCACTGCCGGTATAAATGGGATGAAGCAACAAAATCAGAATATGGGCAGCAAGGTGCTGATACCGGAATACAGCCTGTTTGACATCGGCGGTTTTATTTATACGCAGCGGTTTTTCAAAAAAGCTACGTTGAGCGGGGGGCTCCGGTTTGATAACCGTTCGGTAAACTCCAAAGCCTATACGGATGGAACAGAACTGAAGTTTACCGCTTTTACCCGTTCATTCGCCAATGTGTCCGGAAGCGCCGGGCTGAGTTATGAAGCGTCTGATAAACTAACGCTGAAAGCCAATATAGCCCGTGGCTTCCGGGCGCCAACGCTGGCCGAACTGTCGAGCAACGGTGCACATGAAGGAACCAACAGGTATGAGTACGGCGAGCAGGGCTCGAAATCAGAAACCAGTCTGCAACTGGATGGCGGCATTGATCTGAACTATGAACATTTCAGCATCGGTTTATCCGCTTTTTACAACCGTATCAATGGTTTTATTTTTTACCGGAAACTGGAATCTGTCTTTGGCGGCGACTCACTGGTAACGGTGGACGGGGAAGATTTGTCAGCATTTAAGTTTATCCAGCATGATGCAGGGCTGTCCGGCTTTGAGCTGTCGTTTGACCTGCACCCGCATCCGCTGGACTGGCTGCATTTCGAAAATAATTTTTCATTTGTCAGGGGAAAATTTGATAATGCCATTGACGGAAGCGATAATCTGCCGGTTATTCCTGCACCAAGGTGGAACAGCGAACTGAAAGCCGGGTTCCGGAAGGCAGGAAAAATATTTCAGCACCTGTATGGAAAATTAGAAGCGGATATTACATTCAGGCAGCACCATCCATTTACAGGATTTGACACCGAAACGGCAACCAGCGGATATACACTGCTAAACGCCGGAGCAGACAGCGATATAGTGAACAGGAAAAAGAAAACGGTTTTCAGTATTCACCTGGTGCTGACCAACCTTGCTGATGTGGCCTGGCAGAGCCACTTGAGCCGGCTGAAGTATGCGGCCAAAAACCCGGTAACAGGAAGAACAGGTGTTTTTAATACCGGGAGAAATTTTTCGGTGAAGATCAATGTGCCTTTAAATTTTTCAAGCAGATAATTTTTTTTAATAATGGCAGACACATAATCGGCACACGGATGATACGGGTTGGACGGATGTCCACGGATTTATTTTCCGCAATGCGAAAAATAACAGTGATAGTCCTTTCATTACAGAACCTGTGCGTTCAGAAATTCATCATACCCGATCTGTTCTTTCCGTGTCATCCGTGTGCAAAATATCATCCGGTCCGGGAATTTAAAGTAAAAGCTAACTTGCAGCATGGAAATCAACCTCAACACGCCTGCCCTGCTGTTCCCCGCCATCACCCTGCTGCTGCTGGCCTACACCAATCGTTTTCTGGCCATAGCCAACCTGATAAGGAAATTACACGATGAGTATATCAGCGGCAAGCAAAACAAGGTATTGCTGCAGCAACTCAGGAACCTTAAGAAAAGGATAAACTATATCCGGATGATGCAGGCATTAGGGGTGTTTAGTTTTCTGTGTTGTGTGGTTTGCATGTTCAGTATCTATAAGGGCTGGCTGAAATCAGCCGAGTATATTTTCGCAGCCAGCCTGCTTAGTCTGCTCGCCTCGCTGATCATTTCGCTGGTGGAGATTTTCCTGAGTACCCGGGCGCTGGAGCTGGAACTGAGCGATATAGAGGAATTGGAGAAATCGAATTTCTTTTCCAATCTTATCTCCGGCGGCGAAAAAAAAGATATGTAGATTTACAGGAATAAAAATGAACGGGAAGATAAAAATAGTACTGATAGCTGCGGTATTTACCGGTTTGCTTGCCTGCTCCAAAGGGGGGGCAATTACCGATGATGGAAATGGCGGGGGCGGCGGTCATGTTACTACTCCCTCCGACACCATACCCCCGGAACTGGTTATTACTACACCAGCAGATAACCAGGTTTTTGCAAGTGGCAACGCCGTCTCAATAACTGGGCGGATAACAGATAATAATGGCCTGTACCGGGGCAGCATACGAATGATCAACGATGCTGACGGCACGGTGATAAAAGAACAAGCCTATGAAATTCATGGTATCACCGCTTACAACTTTAATATCAGCCATACGGTTAGTGTATCCGTAACCTCCAATTATACGGTTACAGTCTGGTTTGAAGACCACGGATATAATTCTGTTACAAAGTCGGTGAAGATAAAAGTGAACCCGTAAGTCCTACATGGCTTCCATCATTTTCAGTACCTGTTGCCAGTTGCCGCCGTTATAAACCTCTTTTAAGCCGCTTGCTTTCAGCTGCTGAACAGCAGTGCCGCTCCTGGCACCGGAGTTACAACATACAATAACAGGTTTGTTTGCTGCTTTCAGTCTGTCTGCACTGGCCCTTATCCTGTCAACCGGGATATTGAAGGCATCGGGTACATGTCCCCGGTCGTATTCAGCGCCTGTTCTTACATCAATGACAATAGCGCCCCGCTTCAATGCGCTTTTTATTTTACCGGCGCCAAATCCAAAAAATGAAAACAAGCCCATGTCTTAAGCTGCGGTGATTTTTGTTTTTCTTTCGCCGATCTGCTGGCGCCACATGGCATAATATAACCCTTTTTCTTCCAGCAGTTTTTCATGATTTCCGGTTTCCACCACATCGCCTTTTTCCAAAACATAGATACGGTCGGCATGCATAATGGTACTCAGGCGGTGGGCAATCAGTATCGTTACCTGGCCGCCCTGCTGCGATATGTCACGGATGGTATCTGTAATTTCTTCTTCTGTAAGCGAATCCAGCGCCGAAGTGGCTTCATCAAACAACAGCAGTTTGGGTTTTCTGAGGAGTGCCCTTGCAATAGAAAGTCGTTGCTTCTCCCCGCCAGATAGTTTTAACCCGCCTTCACCAATCATAGTGTCTAATCCTTTTTCCGCTCTCGCCAGCATATTCTGGCAGGAGGCTTTGTTCAGTACATCTAACAGGTCTTCCCCGGTGGCTGCGGGATTTACGAATATCAGATTCTCTTTAATAGTGCCGGAAAAAAGCTGCGTATCCTGTGTAACAAAACCGATCTGGTTGCGCAGATCTTCAAAGTCAATATTGTTTTCATCAATATGGTTATATAATATCCTTCCTTCCTGCGGCCGGTAAAGGCCTACCAGCAGTTTCATCAGGGTGGTTTTTCCGGAACCCGAAGGGCCGACGAAGGCAATGGTCTCGCCTGTTTTTACTTTAAAGCTGATATCATTGATGGCTTTGTGGGCAGCGGTCTGGTGCTTAAACGCCACATGATCAAATTCCAGTGTTTCAATCCTGCCAAGATGTTTTGGATTCGCCGCCTGTGGTTCTGGAGCCTTCTTCATCAGGTTGCCGAAATTTTCCAGCGACGCCTGCGCTTCCCGGTAAGTGAGGATGATATTTCCTATTTCCTGCAGCGGACCAAAAACAAAAAAGGAGAAGATCTGCATGGTTACGATCTGCCCTGCATCCATTTTACCCTGGTAAATAAACATCATCAGGAGAAACAGGATTACCTGCCGGAGTGTGTTCACAAAGGTTCCCTGTACAAAACTGATACTGCGGATGCGTTTTACCTTAGTCAGCTCCAGCCCGAGAATTTTAAAAGTGTTCTTGTTCAGGCGAGACACTTCCTGCTGGGTGAGCCCCAGGCTTTTTACCAGTTCTATATTCCGCAGCGATTCCGTAGTGGCGCCTGCAAGGGCTGTTGTTTGCCCCACAATTTTTTTCTGAATCGTCTTTACTTTCTTGCTCAGCAGGTTGGAAATAATGGTGAGCAGGAAAATACCCCCGAAATAAACCAGCGGGAGACTCCAGTGAATAGTGGTGGCATACACGGCCACAAAAACGATCCCAACAACAACCGGGAAAAGGGTATTGATAAAGGAGGCAACGAATTTTTCGGTGTCTATCCTTACTTTCTGCAGCACACTCAGGGTTTCACCGCTTCTTGCATCTTCAAATTCCTGGTAGGGGAGCTTCATGGCATGTTGCAGACCCTCGGTAAAAACAGTGGCCCCGAATTTTTGGGTGATCAGGTTGAGGAAATAATCCTGGAATGCTTTGGCGATCCTGCTGATCATGGCCACTGAAATGGAGGCAAGCAGTAACCAAACCACACCATACAGCATCTCTACATTCCCTGTCTTGCCTGTATGGGATTTCTTAAGAAAAAGGAATTCATGCCAGGTGGGTTTATCAGGGCTGTTGAACAGGTCCTGGTGATAGCCGGCCAGGTTGACCAATTTGCCGAATATGATGGGGTCAATCAGGGAGAAACCAATATTGATTGCGGCAAGCAGCAACACCAGGCCCACCAGCCATTTATAGGGTTTCAGGTAACGAAGTAATATTTTCATATAAGAAGAAAGTTCAGTACAAATCTATCCGCCTTCGCTAAAGCTACGGCGGACGAGCAAACATCGTACAAGTTCGTAAAAAATGACAAATTCGCAGAGAAAGTCGTTAGTCGTTAGTCTTTAGTCGTTAGTCAGGAAGGTAAAATTTGGAATACTCTTCGGCTTTGGACTAAGGACAAACGACTCTGGACTCCCGACTTCTCCCTCACCCCGCCCATCCTTCCCTGTCAAGGCTCCTGTATTGAATGGCTTCTGCAAGGTGTTCTGGTTTGATATCCTCACTTGCAGAAAGGTCAGCTATTGTTCTTGATACTTTTAATATCCTATCGTAAGCCCTTGCTGATAAATTGAGTTTTTCCATCGCCGCTTTCAGCAGGTTGGCGCCCACGGCGCTGATCACACAGATTTCTTTCAGCATCTTACTGCTCATTTGTGCATTGCAGTAAACACCGGGATTGTCTTTATATCTTTTCTCCTGCATGTCTCTTGCCCTGATTACTTTGTCGCGGATGCTGGCAGAATTTTCCTGTGATTTTACGGAGGACAATTCGCTGAAGGCAACAGGCGTCACTTCCACATGCAGGTCAATCCTGTCGAGCAATGGCCCGGAAATTTTGTTCAGGTATTTTTGCACCGAACCGGGCGGGCAGGTGCATTCCCGTTCCGGGTGATTATAGAATCCGCAGGGACATGGGTTCATGGATGCTATTAACATGAAGGAAGCGGGAAAATCAACCGCCACTTTTGCCCTTGAGATGGTCACCCTTCTTTCTTCCATCGGCTGCCGCATCACTTCCAAAACTGTTCTTTTGAATTCAGGCAATTCATCGAGAAACAAAACACCGTTATGAGCCAGTGAAATTTCGCCGGGCTGGGGTATGCCACCGCCACCTACCAGCGCCACATCTGATATAGTATGGTGTGGCGAACGGAAAGGACGTTTGGAAACCAGCGTTGAATTTTCAGGCAGCTTGCCGGCTACCGAATGAATCTTGGTTGTCTCCAGGGCCTCCTGCAAACTAAGGGGCGGAAGAATGGTCGGTAACCTTTTTGCCAGCATGGTTTTACCGGCACCGGGCGGACCAATCAGAATAGCATTGTGACCGCCTGCTGCCGCAATCTCCAGCGCCCTTTTGATGTTTTCCTGTCCTTTTACGTCAGCGAAATCAATTTCAAAATCATATTGTGAATTGAAAAACTCTTCTCTTGTATTCACCACCACCTGTTCCAGCCCCGATTCATTGTTTTCAAAAAAATCAATAACATCATTGATGTGTTCAACACCATATACTTTCAGGCTGTTTACCATCCCCGCTTCTCTCGCATTTACTTTTGGTACTATCAATCCCTTAAACCCTTCTTTTCTTGCCTGTATGGCAATAGGCAGTGCGCCTTTGATGGAACGAATCTCGCCATCCAGTGATAATTCACCCATTACAACATAGCTTGCCAGCGCATCACTGTTTTTGATTTGCTCAGAAGCTCCGAGTATGCCCAGCGCAATCGGCAGGTCAAAAGCTGTTCCGCTTTTTTTTATATCAGCCGGGGCCAGGTTCACCACTACCTTGGTGCGGGGCACATCGTAGTTATTGGTTTTAAAAGTGCTTTCAATACGTTGCAAACTTTCTTTCACGGCATTGTCCGGCAGGCCCACTATCATCGGGTCTTTGCCGGTGAGCAGCCAGTTCACTTCAATGGTAATGCTGATCGCCTCCACGCCATACACAGCGCTGCCAAATGTTTTTACAAGCATGGGCTGAAGATAACCAAAATACTGAATGACGGAGTTACCGTAAAGTGGTATATAATCTTACATTATTGTCCGACTGAAATATCTTTCCCCGGGTTAAAGCCCAATACAGGAGCGGATTTCACTAACCGCAACCTTCAGGCTGGGGCTATAATGCCTAAACCCCTTACCAGCGGGCTTTAGCCCGCATTAGCCGGACAATATTGATAAACTTACTGAATTTGTGTGGTTACTATTTCAGCGAGGAGCGATGTGTTATAATCAGTATCCACCTGTAATATTTCAGATTTGACAGGGAAATAAAAAGTTTCAGTCTTTTTAGTTATCAGCAATTTTTCGGCTTTGTTCTTTCTCAGCCCAGAGATGAGATAAATATCCAGCGGAAATTCAAAAACCCTGTTTTGCGTTTGTTCAACCGTAATGGCCACTTTCCCTTCTTTTTTCATGTTCTTCCATTTGATATTAACTACAGGGTTTTCGGGGGTATGCAGCCACTGCCTGAAAAAAATATCCAGTTTTTTTCCTGAATTCGCTTCAAATATTTTCTGCAGGTCTTTCGTATCCGCATTCTTCCCCGCATACGCAGCGTAATAGTCCCTGATGCTTTTATGAAAA
The DNA here is from genome assembly GCA_052389635.1 of Bacteroidota bacterium. Classification (GTDB taxonomy): domain Bacteria; phylum Bacteroidota; class Bacteroidia; order Chitinophagales; family Chitinophagaceae; genus JJ008. The sequence goes on from JBQTHS010000055.1 coordinate 37,129, forward strand.
ACAGCATCACCCAACTGACGGCGCAGCATATGCAGCACCCAGCTGCCTTTCTGGTAACTGTTGGCATTCAGCAAACGCATATAATCAGAAACGGTATCCACCACCGGCCGTTTACTGGTTTTTACAAAATCAATAACGATTTCCCGGTCAGCCTTCATCCGTTTGTTCAGGCTGTCGGATCCGTATTTTGCCTCCATATAAACATGGGTGAGGTAAGTGGCAAAGCCTTCGCTGAGCCAGAGATGGGCAAAGCTTTTTTCCGTGGCATGGTTGCCAAACCACTGGTGAACGATCTCATGTGACTGCAGTTCTTCTTCCATTCGCTTGCCTGTTACAGAACCTTCGTAATAAAAAATAGCCCCGGCATTTTCCATACCGCCAAACATGGTCTTGGACTGCACATTGGCCAGTTTTTTATATGCATAAGGGCCGATGTAATTAATATGCCATGCCAGCACATCCTTTGCCATGGCGTAATCATAAAAGCCTTCTGCCTTGTTTTCAGGGAATACCCAACTGCTGACCGGAATACATTCATTCACCGAACCAACATGCTGAACGGCAAAATCAGCCACGCCGATCACCATTACTTTGGTGGGCAGGGGCACATCTTCTTTCCAGTGGGTGAGTTTTTTGTTGTCGGGCAGATTGGTCTCTTCAACCTGTATCCCGTTTGCCACCACCTGGTAATGTGATGGGGCAGTTATAATGAATTCAACCGAAGCTTTATCGGCCGGATCATCTACACAGGGCAGCCAATGATGGGCCCGGTTGGGCCAGTTGTCACCAAAAAAAGTTCTTTTGCCATATTGGTTTTTGGAGATAATAAGACCGTTGGCGGGGATGCCATTGTAAAAAATAGTAAATAATAACGTATCTCCTTTTCCGGCAACTTCATTAAAGCCTATCTTAATTTTGTTTTGATGCTGTTCCCGGCTTTTAATGCCAGCACCATTTATTTCAGAAACCCGCATCCCCTTTCCTTCTTTTTCATGGTATAAATTTAATTCGATGCCGGATGCAGGTTCAAGAAATTTTACAAGTATGCCAGCCTTCCCGTAAATAGAGTCATGATTGTCGCTCAGATCAATCTCATATTTATAATGCAGCACATCAATCTTACTTTGCCCATAGGAGAAAAAGACAACGGACAGGAATGATGCAATAAGAGAAAGCCGCATGCAAAAAATTTAATTCAGCAATTTTACAGAGTTTGTTTTCCAGGCATACTTATACCGGGCTGTTACCTTGCAATAACAATCCCTGATGTTTTCGTTATCAATGTGCCGCCCTCATCGTTATAAAAGTGCAAAAAGTAAGTGCCGTTTGACTCTTTCGAAAGATCAACCGGTAAAACCTGGTTATAGAACAACCCGGTAAACAATTGTGTTTTTATCAACCGGCCGTCACTCCCGTAAACTTTCATACCAAGTCTTGTGTACAGATCACTGCGTACCCTTATGCTTAGCCGGCCGTTATTCGGGTTGGGATATATGATCAGCGAATTATCCTCATTTAAAAGAATATGCCGTTCAGGACATTCATTTACCTGTACGCTGGCAGATAATGCCGATGTACATCCAAAAGAATTCGCTACTGTATAAGTTATTGTTGCGCTCACTAACCCTGCCGCTGATGGAACAAATTTATTTCCCTGCACTCCGTTGCCACTCCATATCCCCCCGGGCAGGGATGCAGTCAGCGTAATAGCCGTATCAGATATACAAAGTGCAGGGGGAATATTGACTAATGTAAACACAGGTGTTGGATTCACGGTTAATATCGCTGCATCCGAATTTACCGGGGCACAACCTCCTGTTATAGTACAATGATAACGGTTTGCGTTTTGCGATTGGGTTACCCCGTTCAATGTTAAAGAAGCAGTTGTTGCACCAGCTATATCGGAAAATGTTGTACCGCCATCGGTGCTCACCTGCCATTGATAACCCGTAGCAGGACCTGAAACCGTAACAGAGAAACTGGCGTTCGAAGCTGCACATACTGTTGTATTTCCGGGTTGTGTATTAATTACTGAAGGAGGAAATACATAAGCAGTAACTGCTTTTCGCTGGCCATTGTTGCAGGCCTCATTAGTTACTTCCACTTCCCAGTTATAAAAGAAAGGATATGATCTGTCACCCAGTGATGAACCAACAATATTACCGATGCTGTTTAACCTGAATGGAAATCCAATTGTTGAATTGGCAGTTGTACTCATATATAAAGAAGCGGCAGGACTGGAAGCAGATAAACCCAATTGATGATTTAATCCGGAAGGAACAAAGAAATCCAATATGATATCCTGAACGCCGGCAGCCAATGATACAGTTTTTTCCTGCAGCAAATGACCATACTGGTCTCTCAGTTGTATGACACGGACGCCTGCAGTTGATGCATCTACCATTAGTTTTTTAAGTTTAAATGGAAGAAAGGCATTAAAAATGAGGTATTCATTTCTGGATGCAGCATAATTTCCGCTTCCGCTGAATATTGTGGAAGCAGGTCCGATATTTCCACCTACAAGAGATGGCTGATCCACCACATAAAATGTCGTAGTGCTGAACAATGTCCCGGTCTGAAAATTATTACCGATAAAAATAAGATTACCGTTAACAGGAGCGTCATACCAATGTGCATTACCACTGGCATAAAGGCCGGCCCGGTCACCTGCACAGACCGTATCATTAATGGTAATAGCAGGAAAAGAACTGGTACTCGACTGAACAATGTCTAAAGTGTCGCTGGTAGCAATGCCACAGGGAGTGGTGGCCCTTACCCAATAACGGCCCGGAGAAGTAATATTTACTTTTTGCGTTGTTGCTCCGTTGCTCCACACATAATTACTGGCGCCGCTGGCTTCTAATTGCAAAGTACCTCCCTGGCAAACTGCATTTCCTTTTTTACTGAATATATAGGCATAAGGATTGGTATTGGAAGTCCGCTGTTGTGTAAGAGGTATTTGTGCTGCCAGCCAGTTATTGGTTTCCTTCATTTCTAAAAAATGATCATCAGGATCCACCTGCACCACCACATGATAAGAACCATTGCAGGCCTCATAAGGGATTTTTACAAAACTTTCATCCAATGAACGGCTGTAGATATCAACCCTGCCAACGCTGATACCCTGTCTTACATTACCGCAATTGTATCCCCCTGCCAGCCCGTAATTCGGAAAACTTGCATTGTTGAGAATATTACCAAGCGAATCAACACAGTCGCCAAGACTGCCGCTGCAGGTAGTCAGATCAATCAGGCAAAAGCTGACTTTTATTCCACTGTTTACAACCGGCCATTGCAGCGTATCGGCAACGGTAACATCTCTTAGCCGCAGCGTATATAATCCCCACCCTTCTATATGTATATGCCCGTGTGAGGGATGATATACCATCCAGCCGGCATCTCTTTCAGTGAATTGAAATGTATTACCAACTTTATTATAGAGCCTTTGCTTGATCAGCCGTTTGGGGTATGAGCCATCAGGACAAAGAAAACCGGGAGGGGGAAAAAAATTAAACAGAGTATCGGAACCACAAACATAATCGTTGGTGGAAATTGCCTCGACGGGTCCCCAGCCGATATTCGGGGTGGCCACATCAATCCGAAGCAGACCTTTATTGGGAGCTCCGGCAGATTGCGGGTATTCAGTCCAGCCGGCGGTTGAGTTCAACGTTTTTTTACCTGCAATAATATCCGGTAATAACTGGCAATTTGTTTGTCCCGGAACAGGACAGGAACAACCTCCCGGATTGGCAGTGCTGCATTGCGCTATTAAATGGGTTGTATTAAAAAGAGATATGCCTGCAAGCAATACAGGCAGCAGCATGTTTTTTTTAGAAATGTTCATAACAGTTTTTTTGGCGGGAAGACGAATTAAATGTACCCATTTTTCGGGAGAATTTGAATTTTCAGGACAGCTTACAACTTCTCCAGCATCTCCACCACTTTCTCCCTTTTGAGGATGACGTAGCCGATACGGTCGTTGCTGATACCTTCTTTCAGCTGGTAACTGAACTCCAGTTGCTCGTCTTTTACATTGATTTCAAAATAACGGAAGGAAATATTTGGGAAGGTTTTCAGCTCTTCTCCGATCTCATACAGGTGGGTGGAGAGGATGAACAGAGAGTTCTTGATTTTTATCAGCCCTTTGATCACCGTCAGTGAACATTTCATCGCATCCTGCACATTGGTGCCTTTGAAGAGTTCATCAATCAGCACCAGCCATTTTTTACCATCATTGATTTTATCCACTGTGTTTTTCACCCGCTGCACTTCGTTAAAGAAAAAACTTTCACCTTTGGCGATATTGTCTTCCACATTGATATTACTCAGCAGCCCGTCGAATAAAGTTAGCTTCATTTTCCCGGCCGGCACACCCATGCCCAGATGGGCGAGAAAAACCGCTGAGCCAAGGGCTTTTATCAAAGTGCTTTTGCCTGCCATATTCGCCCCGGTGAGAAAGAGAAAATTCTGTTCGGGGTTCATCTGCAGGTCGTAGGCTACTGGTTGCGGCAATAATATATGGTAAAGTCCCTTTGCATCCACCAATGGCGTTTGCTGTTCAACAAAATCGGGGAAACTGAGGTTATAGGTCTTTACCGCTACTGCCATGGAGTACCAGGCATCGAGGCGGCTGTAAATGTCAATCAGTTCGAATGTATTGGTTTTATAGCGGCCCCTCAAGTGATAGCCGAAATATAAATTCTGCCGGGGAGCAAACTTTCTGTGCGGTTCCGTATTGGCCAGTTTCTGCAGCGGCTCTTCCCGGAGTATGCCGTTGATGCGGTCAATATAGATTTTGATGGCAGGAGGCAGCTCAATGCCTTCCAGCAGTTCAGCAATATTTTTCAATCCCCGGTAAAAATCGGCGAAGTGGGTGACCGAATATTTCAGCATGGAATAATCCTCGCTGTGCAGCCATTTGTAGGTAAGATTATTTAAGGAGGCCGGCGCTTCGCTGATGGAGTCGAGTGCATAATCGAGAAATTTTTCCATGACCAGTATCGTACCGTTGCTGATGCCGGTGGGCCAATCTTTCACATGCTCCATAAAAGTGCGGATGACCCGCTGAGTGCCAATGATCTTTTTGATATCATCATGAGGTTCACTGAAGAATTTTTTCAACCATTCTTTGCCACCTGTGGTTCTGGTAAAATTCAGTTTATGAAAAATGGAAAACTCTTCCTCAGGGTGGAAGATGGAGATGTCATTGAATGATGTGTTGTCGATCTGCATGAGTCTAAAAAATGCTGGTTATTAATCTTATGATCTCAACTACCTGTTTATATTCAGGTGCTTTTGAATATTTTATATGTGTTTCAGGATTGTCATACCAGTATCGCCTGAACTGGTCCCCAACTTTAAAACTGATCGTGTAAAGTACTCCATCTGAAATCGCAACGATTTGATCCGGCATTCGCTTTCGAACTTCATGCTCATCATCAATAAGGAACAGTTGATTCATTATCAGGCTATCGAATAGAGAATGGAATTGGGCAGCACTATCTTTTTTGACCATTTTCGTCATGGAAGTGGATATAACTTTTCTCCCTTTGGTTTTGTATATAGGATAATATTTTTCCGCAATCCATTCCTTATCGTTAAATGACAGGACGATCATTTCAGTCGTGGCCATTATGCTTATCTTTAGCCGTATTTCGATGTGGTTCGTTGACCGGCATATCTCATTGATCCCAAATTCCAGCGAGTCTGGTTGCATTGGGTCAATGCAAATGAAATTCTTATCTGAATTTATTTTACCTGTCGCTGGTGATGATTGTGCTTGTAATAAGAAAGGGAATAAAAATATTATTAATGTTAGTTTCATCTTGATACCAATATCTTTTATCTTTCAAATGCCAGCCGTTCTCCTTTATGCGACTCATCCCATATCCCATTATTGTATACTAAATGACCGCTCACAAACACATGAGTAACAGATGCAGGAAATTCAAAATCCTCCAACGGACTCCAGCCGCATTTATATAAAATATTTTCTTTGGTAACTTTTGTTGATTGGTTCATGTCAACCATCACCAGGTCGGCATGATAACCTTCACGGATATAGCCCCGTTCTTTTATTTGAAAACAATCTGCCACGGCATGGCTCATCTTCTCTGCTATTCTTTCCAAAGAAATTCTTCCCTGTTGATGATAATATAACATTAGTGACAGCGAATGCTGTACCAGGGGCAAACCCGCATGAGCCTTTTCATAGAAGGCTCCTTCTCCCTTCACCCCCTGGGGAGAAGGGAGAAGGATGAGGTATTTCTCCTCCCATGTATGCGGCGCATGGTCAGTAGCGATCACATCCAGCCGGTTATCAAGCAGGGCTTTCCATAAAGCCTCTTTATTGTGTGGGGCTTTTATGGCCGGGTTGCATTTTATCTGGTTGCCCAGTCTTGCATAATCATCACT
>JBQTHS010000056.1:0-44182 GCA_052389635.1 Bacteroidota bacterium
GTAATATTACAGATTGCCGAAGTTGAAATCAGCAGCGAGGATATTCCCGGCTGGACCGTGGCCAATAAGGGTAGTCTGACCGTGGCGCTGGACATCACCGTGACCCCCGAACTGGAAGCCGAAGGACATGCCCGGGAATTTGTGAACCGTATCCAGAAAATCCGCAAAGACAAAGGGTTTGAGCTTACAGACAGAATAGAAGTTAAAGTGCCGGAGGTGACAGGATTAAAAGAATCTTTGGCTCAGTTTAAAGACTATATTTGCGCCGAAATTCTCGCCGATACACTGGAGTTTTTTCCCGATAGTTCTGAGTATCAGCCGAAGAATCGGGATGAAATACAGACCGGAACGAGGATTGAGATAAACGATGTTTTGCTAAATGTGATTGTTTCAAAAAAAGGGTAATTTATGGCTACCAGGAAACCTGCCCGCCATTCCGGCGGGAAAAAAGCCCCTAAAAAGGCAGCCAAACCCGCCCCTAAAAAGCCTGCCGCCAAACCTGCCCGCCGGGCAGGTGGGAAACCGGCAGCAAAGAAAACTGTGAAAAAAGCTAAACCTGCCACCAAAAAAGCAACTGCTAAAAAAGCGCCCAAACCAGCGTCTAAAAAGGTGGTGGCCAAAAAGCCTGCTCCTAAGCCTGCGCCCAAACCAGCCGCAAAGGCCCCGGTTAAACAGGAGGCCGCACCCATCCCAAAACCAGTGGTGAAGAAGCCCGGTTCGGTTGATCCGAAATCACTGGTATCTATCAAACCAAAGGTACAGCCCGTGATAAAGAAAGAACCCCCGAAACCGGCCAAAATAGTGATACCTAAAACCACTACAAAAAGCTCTGTGAAGTATGAGCCCGAATTTACCAAATCCATACTGGATGCACAGGCGGCCGCCCTGCAGTCTGGCCCCACCATGCGGTATTCGGATGCTGACCTGACTGAATTCAGGGAGATCATCCAGAAAAAATTAGATGCGGCCAAAAAAGAACTGTCTTACCTGCAGGGATTGATCACCCGCAAAGATGAAGGTGGTGATATGGATGAGGCCCGCTATATGACTATGGAAGACGGCAGCGTAAGTATGGAAAGAGAGCAGCTGAGCCAGATGGCCAGCCGCCAGATCACCTTTATTGACCACCTCGAAAAAGCCATGATGAGGATTGAAAATAAAACCTACGGCATCTGCCGGGTAACAGGCAAGCTGATTGACAAAGCCAGACTGCGGGCCGTTCCCCACGCCACGCTGAGCATAGAAGCAAAGCAGATGATGAACAAGTAAAGAATATCGAACAGATAAACATGGAATAAAAAACGCCGGAGTGCACAAACTTTTTCTGTTCGGCATTTCTTGTTCATCTGTTCTGCATTTACATTATTTCTTTTTCCCTCTTAAAAAGATCTGGAACCCCACCCCTAACAGAAAACCATGATTGGTGAATTTGGAGGTGGTCTCATTTTTCAGTGTTTCATCAATGGTGCCGTCGTTGCCGTTATCCCGCAGGGTGGTTTTATTAAAGGTGTTTTTATTGTAGCCATAATTATAGCCGATATAAAAATCAAGACCGGCATTTTCTCCCGTCATTTTGGTGAACCCGGCCTGCAGACTGGCATTGGCAAAAAAACCGCCTGAAGAACTGCCGTCATAAGTGATTTTATAGGCAGTAGGAGCCGAGCCTCCATAGAAAAAGCCCTCTGTCTTCAGGTTGCTGATGCCGAGATTAAAACCAAACTGGCCAAACGGCAATAGTTTGCTGACCCCTTCCCTGAGATAGGTGCGGACAAAGCCACCCAGCCCGATATTGAAATTGTTCGCTTTGTCACTCTGGTACGTGGTGCCATTTTGTTCATAGGTGGTCTTGTTGCCGGTGGGGTTAATATTCAATGAGGCGCCCACAGCAATATTTTCAGAGAGAAACCAGCCAAGAGTGGGGGTAATACTGATACTATGACTGGTTATTTTGGAAGTATTGGTGCCTATCTGCGCTACACTTATATCAGCGCTGCCGGAATTGTACAGGATACTGGCAACAGAGGCGCCAACCATCCTGTCGCCTTTTTGAAACTGGGCACTTAGGGCAATGCTGGTGAATACAGATAAGCCTGCAAGAAGACCTTTGATCGGGTTCATAAAAAGCATTGGTTTAGCAACAAATATAACCGTTCAGCCAAACCCGGCAATACCCGATTTTTTTGCTCGGTTCCGGTCGATTTGGCTTTTTTTCCTTTACCTTTAAAATATCTTTGGTGATAAGGGAAATTCCCTTTATTTTTAAAACCGAAACTAATTAACAGCCAAATCAAACTTTTATGAGAAAGTTCCAACTCCTTTCCCTTTTAGCAGTAGCTATTACTTTCATAGCAATCAGCTGTACTAAAGAAGGCCCCGAAGGCCCTGCCGGCGCCACCGGAGCACAAGGCCCTACCGGCGCTACCGGTCCTGGCGGCCCTGCGGGTCCTACCGGCCCCACCGGTCCTGCCGGCCCTACCGGCCCCACTGGTCCGCAAGGCCCTCCGGGTACTGCAAATGTGATTTACTCTCCATGGTTTACATACGCATCAATGGGGGCAGCCATTGACTCAGTCTTTTTTATACACGGTAATGTGAGAAGGGCAATCAGAACTGCACCAGGTGTAACACAGGCGATTTTAGATAACGGTGTAATTCTATCTTATATCAGGTTTGGTTCTACGGGAAGTTTTTCAATATTGCCTTATATTTTCCCTAATGGAGGCGGTGGTCAACTTACTTTTGTCGCAGAAGTAGGAAAGATATTTTATATATCATATATATTAAATCCACAAGGGCCCATTGGGGTCGTAGGCACTGCAGAATTAAGATATATTCTTATTCCCGGTAGTGTAGCAGGTGGCCGTATGGCAGAAAAAGCCGCCGAAATCAACGGGCAGGTTTACACAGAAAGCCAGTTGAAAGCGATGTCTTATCAGCAGGTATGCGCATTACTGAGAATTCAACCGTAATGTTTATTAACTTATAAAAAGCCGTTCCGCCAAAAGCGGAGCGGCTTTTATTTTTCTGGCTTACTTTGCGGGTATAAAATTGTGCTATGAAAAAAAGTTTTGCCATTTTACTTTTTACCATTTTCTCACTTATTACTACTGGCCAGCCCCGTATCATTTCCGGCCCCATGCTGTGCCCGGTAGAGTTACGGGATGCTAAAGTATGGGTAGAGGTATCACCGGAAGTAAAAGGGGCATCCCTTCAATATAATAAGAAGGGCAATAGCCAAAACAAAACCATTCATTACAAGGGCGAATTAGGCAATGAATTCAACCCTATTCAATTCAGCATTGGTGGACTGGATCCTCATACCACCTACCAGTATAAAATATTACTGAATGGAAAGCAAAGCCCTTCTGCTGGCGAGTTTACCACGAAGGATCTCTGGCAATGGCGTAAACCGGCTCCGGACTTCAGTTTCCTTACCGGTTCCTGTTCTTTTTTCAACGAACCGGTATTTGACAGACCCGGCACCCCTTATGGAAAAGATTCTTCCATTTTTGAGCCAATGGCAAAAGAAAAGGCCGCATTTATGTTATGGCTGGGCGATGCCTGGTACACCCGGGAAGTGGACTACTACAGCGAATGGGGTCTTTGGTACCGGGCCAGCCACGACAGGGCAGTGCCTGTGCTGCAGAATTTTTTAAAAGCAATGCCGCAGTTGGCTATTTGGGACGACCATGACTACGGCCCGAATGATATCGGCAAAAACTATGTGCTGAAAGAAACCAGCCGGGAGATTTGGAAAAAATACTGGTGCAACCCATCTTACGGGGAGAACGGGCAGGGCACTTATTCTATGATCAGCTGGGGCGATGCGGATTTTTTTTTGACAGACGACCGCTGGTGGAGAAGCGCCGAAAGAATGAAAGACAGCATCAATGGGTTTCCCAACCCCGAAAAAGAAATGTTAGGACAGCAACAGATGGAATGGCTAAAAAACTCTTTGCTGTACAGCAGCGCCGTTTTTAAAATTGTGGTGGTGGGCAGCCAGGTGCTTAACCCGGTTTCACCTTTCGATACCTGGTGGGATTTTCCGGCCGAATACGATGAGATAATGAGTTTTCTCAAAGAGTATAAAATAAACGGGGTAATCTTTTTAACAGGCGACAGGCACCACAGTGAAATAATAAAAGTGGAAAGGCCTGGTACTTACCCGCTGTACGACATCACCGTTTCTCCTCTTACATCGGGCACTCATGTTTTTGGCAGTGCCGAAAAGAACAACCCTTACCGGGTGCTTGGTATAGATCAGAAACAGAACTACGGGAAATTCTCCTTCAGCGGGCCTAGGAACGACCGGAAGCTGACCGTTGATTTTTTGGGCATTAAAGGAGAAAAGCTGGGAAGCTGGTCCGTTTCGGAAAAAGAATTAAAAACACTTCAACCTCAACCTTAACCTAAATCTTAACCTCAACCTCAACTTTCATTATTTCTTCAATGACTATTTCTTTCGGATACGAAAAACCTAAAGTGCTGCAGGCGCAGCGCTATCACTTCATCAGCCGGCCGGAGATACGCATTATGCTGATACTGGTCAATGTGTTTGCTATCGCTTCCATCACCCTGTATGCTTTTAAAAAAGTAACGCCACTGGCTTTCCTGGTGGGTTCTTTTTTATGGATTGTGCTGATGATCAGTTTCTGGTTCATACTGCCCGGCATGGTTTACCGCAGGGCGGCCACTTTCAAACATGAGTTCAGTATGGACTTTGAAAAAACGGGATTTACCCTGCGGCATGAACGGGGCTCAAAAGACTGGCCCTGGACAGCGCTGAAACATTATGTGGAAAGCCCCCACTTCTTTCATTTGTATTTTGACAGTCGTTCATTTTTCTTAGTACCTAAAAGCGGGTGCAGAGACAGCGATGAGGTGCATGAACTGAGGATGCTGATAAAAAGCAAAGTAAAGAAGGGATAAGACAATATGCAAAAGGCAAGAAGCAACAGGAGTAGTTGTTACAGTCTGTTTTTCCGGGGAAAGAAAATTTTTTCAATAAACAGGTTTTGAAATCCCTCCTTCGGAGGGTGAGGAGGCTTACAATTCTTTCTCCATGATGTAGTGCGGAATCGTAATTTCTGTGAATTCGGGGCTGGAAATTCTATAACCCATTTTCTCAAAGAAAACGGTGGTTCCCTTACGGGCATGCATTGAAATAGTTCTGAAGCCACGGTCACGGGCCAGGTTTTCAGCAAAGTTCATCAGCGCCCTGCCAATGCCCTTTCCCTGCAGGTCATTCAGCACCGCCATTTGCCGGAGCCTCACGGTGGCAGCATCTTCTTCCACCAGCATACAGCAGCCCAGCATCTGCTCATCCTCAAAAGCGCCGATCAGCATATTGTCTTTTTCTTTTTCCAGTTCCTGCGGTGAAAAACCAAGGCCAAGAGGTTTGCGCAGTATATCATCCCGCAGTTTTACCATCTGCTGGTACTCAGGAGTGCCGTGATCAATAATTTTCAGCGCCATAACCGTGTAGTGATTCAGTGACCAATTCTCCAAAGAAGTCCTACGGACAAAATACAAAGAACTTGCAATTCTGCCAACCATCCGCCCTCTTATTTTAGAAAGAAGAACCTGCAAAGCAGGAGTGCTATACTTTCGTTTTCAGCTATTTGGGGCAAATGCGGAAAAAAGGGGCTTTGCGATGCTTATTTATTCAAAAAGTATATTTTTGCACCCAATAAACAAAACTTAAAGAACATGTCAGACATTTCATCAAGAGTAAAAAAGATCATCGTTGACAAACTGGGCGTTGACGAAGCAGAGGTAACCAATGAAGCTTCTTTCACCAACGACCTTGGCGCCGATTCATTAGATACGGTAGAACTGATCATGGAATTTGAAAAAGAATTCAACATCTCTATTCCCGATGAGCAGGCCGAGACCATCACTACAGTTGGTCAGGCTGTGTCTTACCTGGAAGAGCATGCCAAGTAATAAAACCGTTGACCCCGCATCCTGAGTTTATCGAAGGACGGCGGGAACATAAAATCTCTCACCGCCTTCTCACTGTACCAGCAGCGAAGGCGGTTTTTATTACAGCACAAAGTTGTTTTTCGGTGGTTGAGCGGTCGTATCTTTATCTTCACCATTCATCTGAAACGCATGGAATTAAAACGGGTTGTTGTAACAGGCATGGGCGCCATCACCCCCTTGGGCAATACGATTGATGAATACTGGAACGGACTCATCAACGGGATATCCGGTGCTGATATGATCACCCTGTTCGATGCGTCTAAATTCCGGACAAAATTTGCCTGTGAGGTCAAAGGGTTCGATGCCACACAGTTCCTCGACAGGAAAGAGGCCCGCAAAATTGACCGTTTCACACAGTTTGCCCTGGTGGTAAGCGATCAGGCCATGACTGATGCCGGATTAACAAAAGAAAATATCAACCCCGACAGGGTTGGGGTGGTGTTTGCCAGCGGTATCGGCGGGCTGATCACATTTCAAAATGAGGTGACCGACTTTGCAAGAGGAGATGGTACGCCGCGGTTCAACCCCTTTTTCATTCCCAAAATGATACTGGACATTGCCGCAGGCCAGATAAGCATGCGGCATAACCTGCGGGGGCCCAACTTTGCCGTGGTAAGCGCCTGCGCCAGCAGTACCAATGCCATTATGGAAGCGTATAATCTTATCCGGCTGAATAAGGCCAGCATTATTTTAACCGGGGGAAGCGAAGCGGTGATCAGCGAAGCCGGTGTGGGCGGATTCAATGCGATGAAAGCAATGAGTGAGCGGAATGATGAGCCCAAAACTGCCAGCCGTCCTTATGATAAAGACCGTGACGGATTTGTAATGGGCGAGGCGGCCGGTATGCTGGTACTGGAAGAACTGGAACATGCCAAAACAAGGGGAGCCAGGATTTATTGCGAAATAGCAGGCGGGGGCGCCACGGCTGATGCGCATCATATCACCGCACCACACCCTGAAGGATTGGGAGCTACCAATGTAATGCTGGCTGCGCTTGAAGATGCGGGTATGAAAGCTGACGAAATTGATTACATTAATACCCACGGCACTTCCACACCCATTGGCGATGGAGCCGAAGCAAAAGCCATTACCCGGGTGTTTGGCGGCCATGCTTATAATTTAAGTATCAGCGCCACCAAATCTATGACGGGCCATTGTCTTGGTGCGGCAGGAGTAATTGAGGCCATCGCAAGCATAAAGGCAGTGATACATGACACAGTGCCCCCCACTATCAACCATTTTACGGATGACCCCGAACTGGATCCGAAGCTGGATTTTACTTTCAATAAGGCAAAACAACGGACGGTGAGGGCGGCCCTCAGCAATACATTTGGCTTTGGCGGACACAATGCCTGTGTGATTGTGAAGAAGTTCCTGGTTTAATGTCTGAAGTTTAAGATTGTAAAACACAAAGCTTCCCTGCCTTTGCATCATCTCCATTTGCAGGAACATTAAACATGAGACGTTAAACTTTAAACATTTATTCGTAGCTTAATGCCCGTGGATTTCTTTAAATTTTTTTCCGGCAAGCATTCAGGCTTCTCTTTCAAAAAAGAACTAAAGAATATCCTGGGATATAAACCGGGTAATATCTCCCTTTATAAAACAGCATTGACCCACCGGTCTGTAAGAGAGGGGGCGGATGAAAACAATGAACGGCTGGAATACCTCGGCGATGCAGTGCTCAGCGCTTTAATAGCTGATTATTTATTTAAGCGCTACCCCTACCGGGAAGAGGGCTTTCTGACTGAAATGCGGAGTAAAATGGTGAACCGCCAGCAGTTGAATGACATTGCCATCCGGATGGGTTTGAAGAAAGTCACCCTGTATAATAAAATGGACGGTTCGCTGAAAGCAAGCCAGATATTTGGCAATACCCTTGAAGCGATGGTGGGGGCTATTTACCTGGACCAGGGGTATAAGAAAACTGCCAAATGGGTGATGGAGTGCATCATCATGCCCCACATGTTTATGGATGACCTGGAGAACCTGGAGATAAACCACAAGAACAGGCTCTATGGCTGGGCCAATAAAAACGGCCGGGTGCTGGAGTTCGAAACCCTGAATGAGAAATTGGAGAATGGCCGCCGCCTCTTTACCGTGGCTGCCATGCTGGACGGGCAGCAGATAGCAGAAGGAAAGGCTTTTAATAAAAAAGATGCTTCACAGATAGCAGCACAGGTGGCGGTAGAAAAAATGGGGATCATCAATTCTGACTCACCGGGAGATGAAACGCCCTGACAGGACTGTCTCTTATTTTTTTTCCTCCGAAGAAGTCCTTACGGACATACAAAGCTCTATCAATACCCCACTGGTGTGTTTGGGGTGCAGGAAACAAACCAGTTTGTCATCGGCGCCTTCTTTGGGTTTTTCATTCAGCAATACAAAGCCTTCCTGCTGCAAGCGCTTCATTTCAGCCTCAATATCCGCCACATCAAAGGCGATATGATGAACACCCTCACCCTTTTTGCTTATAAAGCGGGCAATCACACCGTCGGGGTCAGTGCTTTCCAGCAACTCCACCTTATTGTCACCGGTTTTAAAAAAGGCGGTGTTCACCTTTTCAGTTTCAACGGCTTCCGTTTTATAACAAGGGGTATTCAGCAGTTTTTCAAACAGGGGGATTGATTCAGCGAGGCTTTTTACAGCGATACCGATATGTTCGATCCTTTGCATTCAGGGAGGTTAAAAACAGCTTTCCGAAACCCGGAAAATCGGCCAGCCGCCCGAAATTACCCCTTTCACTCAGAACATTTTGGGCTAATTTTGTGTTTGAAACAAAAACGAACAACAACAGTGAGTATGTTGCAATTTCCCATTTATCTTGACCATAATGCTACTACCCCCTGCGACCCGCGGGTAGTGGAAGCCATGATACCATATTTCACTAACAGTTTTGGCAATGCAGCCAGCCGCAATCATCCCTTTGGGTGGCAGGCAGAGGAGGCGGTGGACTATGCCCGGGAGCAGGTGGCCAAACTGATTGGCGCCGATCCCAAAGAAATCATTTTTACCTCCGGCGCTACTGAAGCAGATAACCTGGCCATAAAAGGGGTATTTGAAATGTACGCCAGCAAGGGTAACCATATCATCACCTGCAATATTGAGCACAAAGCTGTACTGGATACCTGCAAGCATATAGAAAAAGAAGGCGGCGAAGTATCGTACCTGAAAATAAAAGACAACGGATTAGTTGACCTGGCCGAATTAGAAGCTGCTATCAAACCAACAACGATCCTTGTTGCCCTTATGTATGGTAACAACGAAATTGGTACAGTGATGCCGATGAGGGAAATCAGCGCCATCGCCAGAAAACATGGAGTGCTGGTGTTCAGCGATGCCACACAGGCGGTTGGCAAGATACCGGTAGATGTAAACAGAGACGGGATTGATTTGATGGCTTTTACCGCACATAAAATGTATGGCCCCAAGGGCGTCGGCGCTTTATATGTGCGCCGCAAAAACCCCCGGGTGAAAGTGACGGCACAGATGGATGGCGGCGGACATGAAAGGGGGATGAGAAGCGGTACCCTGAATGTTCCGGGTATTGTGGGCTTTGGCAAGGCCTGCGAAATTTGCATGAATGAAATGGCGGAAGAAGCAGCAAGGGTGAGCAGGCTGAGAGATAAATTGCAAACTGAATTATTGAAAATAGAAGAAAGCTACCTGAACGGCGATAAGGTACATAAGCTTCCGCATGTAACCAATATCTCTTTCAAACATGTGGAAGGAGAGGGGCTGATGATGGGCTTTAATAAGAATATTGCGGTATCCTCCGGTTCGGCCTGTACGTCCGCATCGCTGGAACCTTCGTATGTATTAAAAGCACTGGGGCTGGGCGATGATCTGGCACACAGTTCGCTTCGTTTTGGATTGGGAAGATTTACCACAGAAGAACAGATTGATTATACGATTGAACAGGTAACCAGTACGGTAAGCAAGCTCAGGGAAATGAGCCCACTCTGGGAAATGTATAAGGAGGGAATTGATTTGAATACAATTGAATGGGCGCATCATTAATAAGTATTAATTTTAGATATTAGTTTTTGTATGTAACATCTAAAATCCAACTTTTAAAATTAAAGCCATGGCATACTCAGAAAAAGTACTCGGACACTATACCAACCCCCGGAATGTTGGTACATTGGATAAGAGCAAATCAAATGTGGGTACCGGCCTCGTAGGAGCACCGGAATGCGGCGACGTAATGCGCCTGCAGATAGAGGTGGATAAAACCACCGGGCTGATAAAAGATGCCAAATTCAAGACATTTGGCTGCGGTTCTGCCATCGCTTCTTCTTCATTGGCTACGGAGTGGCTGAAAGGAAAAAGTATTGAAGCCGCAGCAAAGATTGATAATATGGAAATTGTGGAAGAACTCCACCTGCCCCCGGTAAAAATACACTGCTCTGTGCTGGCTGAAGATGCCATCAAAGCGGCCATTAACGACTACCGCCAGAAAAATGGCATGGAAGCGCTGAAGTTTGAGGATAGTGTTGTTCATTAAAAAGGGAATGGGGAATGGCAAATAGCGAGTAGGGTATCCCACTAGCCACTAGCTTAAAATTATGAGCGTAGCAATTGAAAACAGCATATACATTTCGGACAAGGCAAAAGCCAAAGTAGCACAGCTAATGGCTGATGCAGGCATTGCAGGAGATTCTTCCTACTTTCTGAGAGTGGGAGTGGTTGGAGGCGGATGCTCGGGCCTCAGCTATAAGCTGGATTTTGACAATGAGTCAAAACCCATGGACCAGGTGTTTGAAGACAACGGAGTGAAAGTGGTGACAGACCTGAAAAGCTTTTTGTACCTCGTCAACACCACACTTGATTTTTCTGACGGGCTGAACGGAAAAGGTTTTTATTTCAGCAACCCCAATGCCAGCCGCACCTGTGGTTGCGGCGAAAGTTTCGCAGTATAATACTTCGGCTTCGCTCAGTATTGAACCCCGAACTTGACAATAGAGAATCCTTTCACTACGGTGGAGGGATTTTTTATTTAAGGTACAAGGCACAGGGCCAAGGTACAAGTCGTGTTATTCATTTGTGTATTGCTGCTTCTTTGCTATCTTATGCCTTCAATCTTTAGGTTTCTCTTGTGCCTTGTCTCTTGTTCCTTGTACCTTTTATTAGTTATTTTGCACTAATGTGGTCCGTTTGTAAAAAAGAACTCCGCCAGTTTTTCAGCAGCCTTACGGGCTATATCGCCATTATTGTTTTTTTGCTGGTCAACGGGCTTCTCTTATTTGTTTTCCAGGACAATATATTTGACTTCGGCTATGCCACTCTCGATCGCTTCTTTCAGTTAGCCCCCTGGGTTTTATTGCTGCTCATTCCTGCTATTACCATGCGCAGCTTTGCCGAAGAGTTTAAAACAGGTACTTATGAGATCCTGCAGACAAGACCGCTTAGCCGCCGGCAGATTGTGGGTGGGAAATACCTTGGCAGCCTTGCCGTGGTACTGATTGCCCTGCTGCCCACCGTCATTTATATTGTATCTGTTCAGCAGCTTTCTTCCGGCAATGGCATGGATATGGGGGCCACCACCGGCGCTTATATTGGTTTGTTTTTCCTGGCGGCTGTCTTTACTGCCATTTGCATCTGCTGCAGCAGCTTTACTAACAATGCAGTGGTGGCTTTTATCGCCGGGGTGCTGGGCTGTGCCTTGCTCTATTATGGCTTTAATGCCATCAGTAAACTGCCGGCACTGGGCAGCGGCGCTGATTATTATGCAGAGATGGCCGGCATTGATTTTCATTACCGCAGCATCAGCCGGGGATTGATAGATACCAGGGATGTGGTGTATTTTCTTTCACTCATTTTTTTATTCTTAATCATTACCAGCCGCAACCTTTTGAAGAAATAACCTCAGCCCCAACCCCTCTCCGCAAAGCAGGGAGGGGAGGAAGAAAAATATGAAAAATATTCAGAAAATAGCTGCTTCAAAATACGGTGTACTCCTATTGCTGCTGGCGGTGATAGCAGTGAACTATCTCGCTTCTGTTGCTCATGCCCGGCTCGACCTGACCAAAGAAAAAAGATATACCCTGAGCAATGCCACCCGGCAATTGGTAAAGAAACTGGATGAGCCGGCGCAGATAGATGTTTTTTTGAAGGGGGAGTTCCCTTCGGGCTTTCGCAAACTGGCGAATACCACCAGAGAATTCCTGGGGCTGCTGAAAGAGGGGAACAGTTCACGGATACGTTACCGGTTTATTTCCCCGCTTGATAAAATTCCCGGCACACAAACAAACTATGGGGACTCATTGGTAAAAATGGGAGCTGTACCTATCAACCTCACCGTGCAAAAAGAAGCAGGCGAAAGCAGTAATATTATTTTCCCGGTGGCGGTAGTTACTTATAAGGGCAGGCAGTCGCTGGTGAACCTGTACCCCGGAGCCAGCAGGGAAATATCTCAGCATGAGATCAACAGCGCTGAGGCGCTGATGGAATACCAGTTTGTAAAAACGCTGGATAAAATAACAGCGGAGAAAACAGCTGTCATTGCATATGCTACCGGCAACGGGGAACCTACCGACTACCGGGTGATAGACCTCGAACAAACGCTGACAAAGGAATACCGCTTCGGGCCATTTGATATTTCTTCAAAACCTGTTCCTGCCGAAGCGGATGTACTGATGATCGTAAAACCCACCCTCACCTTCACCGAAGATGTGAAACTGAAGATTGACCAGTTTGTGATGCGGGGCGGAAAACTGCTTTGCTTTATTGATAACCTGTATGCCGAAAGGGACAGCCTGCAGTACAAACCGGAAACTATTGCCTATGACCGGAACCTGAACCTTACCGATCTTTTCTTTAAATACGGTCTCCGCATCAATACGGACCTGGTGATGGACCTACAATGCGATGCCATACCTATCGTGGTGGGGGGCACAAATGACAACCCCCAGATAGAATTCCTTCCCTGGAATTATTCTCCCATCCTTTCTTCGGGAAGTAAAATTGCCAGGAGCCCCGGCTATATTGTTGCGCAGTTTGCCAATTCAATAGATACGATACAGGTGGCAGGGATAAGGAAAGAACCATTGCTTGTTTCCTCATCCAATTCGAGGATCATCAGCACACCGGCGCTGATAAGCCTGAATGAAAATAAAGATGCGCCGGAAGATGAGAAGTTTAAGCGGAATGCTATTCCCGTTGCCATGCTGCTGGAAGGCAGGTTTACATCGCTGTACCGCAACAGGATCGGCAAAGCACAACTGGACAGCCTGAACGCAGGCGGCGCCGGGTTCAAAGACGCATCAGTTGAAAATAAAATGATCGTAGTGGCAGACGGGGATATTGTACTCAATGATTTCATTCTTTCCGGCGGGCCCGGGTCACAACCTGAACCGATACAAATGGGCTGGAATAAATATACTTACACGGAGTACCTGAAACAATCAGAGAAAGCCAGATGGTTTGTGCCTGCTGCCAACCGGGAGTTCCTTCTCAATTGTGTCGAATACCTTGTCAGCAATCCGGCCATCAGCGAAACAAGGAACAAGGACATTGTGTTGCGCCTGCTTGACAGCAAAAAAGTGAAAGCACAAAAAACAACCTGGCAGTTTTTCAATATTGCATTGCCGGTGCTGCTGGTTATTGTGTTTGGATGGTTTTATCAGCACATCAGAAAAAGAAAATATTCCGGTTGAACCGGCGCCTTGCCTGCTTGCCGTCCCGATAGCTGTCGTGATTAGCGAAGGCAGGTCCCTTCTCTTTATCTTTGCACCGGCCCGCCATAGCTTCAGCGAAGGCGGGGCTTTTACTTTTCATGACAAGAGACCAGATCACATACATTGTTTTTGGTACTATTTTAGTTGCTTCGTTGATAACTGATTTGGGGCTGCTCAGCAAAAAAAACCAGAAGGTCACCATCCGGCAGGCACTTAACCAGACATTTTTCTGGGTAGGCCTGGCGCTGGCCTTCTTTGTTTTTATGTGGATCGAGAACGGCCAGAAACCGGCGCTGGAATATGTAAGCGCCTACCTGATGGAGTGGAGCCTGAGCATTGACAACATCTTTGTTTTTATTCTTATTTTTTCTGCCTTTTCAGTAAAAGAGAAACATTACGGGAGAGTGTTGCTGATTGGTATCATGATGGCCATCATCTTTCGGGTTATTTTCATTACAGTGGGGGTGGTGCTGGTGGAAAAATTTCACTGGATATTATATGTATTTGGTGTGTTCCTCGTTTATACCGGTTACAAAATGTTTACAGCAAGTGATGATGAGGAATTCAACCCCCAGGAAAGCAAGATCTATAAGTTCATGAAAAAATTTCTGCCGCTGGTGCCGCATGACGGCAATGGCAAATACCGCGTTGTGGAAAACGGGAAACCCGCCTACACTACTTTATTTGTGGTCATCATCATGCTGGCAGCGGTTGACCTGGTATTTGCCCTGGATTCCATACCTGCGGTGATGGGAATTGTGGATACTAAAACACCCGGCTATCAACCCATGGCAAGGCTGGTAATATACACCTCCAATATTTTTGCTGTGCTGGGTTTGCGGTCGTTGTTCTTCCTGCTCCGCGGTGCGGTAAGTAAGTTTGATTACCTGCAGCAGGGCATTGCTATTGTGCTGGCCTTCATTGGGCTGAAGATGCTGGCCGCCCACTGGATCGATCAATGGATAGACAAACAAATACAAGTGTTTATCTCACTCGGTGTTATTTTAGTTTGTATCTCAGGTTCCATATTTTATTCCATCTTTATTCAAAAGAAAGGAGAACCCGAAGATGTAAAAGACGAAAGTGTTTGATTTTATTATTGAATTGAAATACTCCCTTAACCATATTGCCCGGATAGTTGATGCAGATAATGTCGTTTCTGCTGATTATTCCATCGAACACCTGCTGCTGGACAGCCGGAAAATCTATTCTCCGGCGGAGTCATTGTTTTTTGCATTGAAAGGTCCCAGGCGGGACGGCCACCAGTTTATACAGGAACTTTACAGAAAGGGGGTGAGAGGTTTTGTGATAAGTGAACCAGTGGAGCAGCCATCTTATCCTGAGGCAGTTTTCCTGCAGGTGTATGATACACTGGCCGCTTTGCAGTTGTTAGTGGCATATCACCGGCAGCAGTTTTCCATACCGGTCATCGGCATTACAGGCAGCAACGGAAAAACAATCGTAAAGGAATGGCTGTACCAGTTGCTCAACGATGACTACCATATCATCCGTAGCCCTAAAAGCTATAATTCGCAGATTGGAGTACCGCTGAGTGTGTGGCCCCTAAATGAACAGCATACGCTGGGAAGTTTTGAAGCCGGTATTTCTGAGCAGGGAGAAATGTTGAGACTGGAAAAAATTATCCAGCCAACGATCGGGGTGCTCACCAATATCGGCGAAGCCCACAGTGATGGATTTATTGATGCAGGGCATAAGTTCAGGGAGAAAGCGATTCTTTTCCGCAACTGCGATACAGTAATCGGCAGGCAGGCTGATTTTGAAGGACAGGAAGAGACGGTAGAGATGCTGGGCAACAGTATCAGACTGCGTACATGGGGAGCAGATGAAAGAAATGATTTTATTGTAAAAAATATTGACAGGAAGATCAGTGAAACAAACATCAGTATTCTTTACAATACAGCAGAAAATAAATTTTCGATCCTTTTTACTGATGATGCTTCGGTGGAGAACGCTATAACCTGTTATTGTGTATTACTTCACCTGGGAATTTCACCGGAAAACATTGTGCAACGGATGAAAGGGCTGCACCCGGTAAATATGAGGCTGGAACTGAAAAAAGGCATTAATCAATGCACCATTATCAACGACAGCTACAGCGCCGATACCAGCTCCCTGGAAATTGCGCTGAATTTCCTGGACCAGCAAAGCCCCGGCATGAAGAAAACGGTAGTGTTGTCTGATTTACTCCATAGTTCTTTGCCGGATCTTGAACTGTACGGGCAGGTGGCCGAAAAACTCCACCGGCACGGGGTGAACAGGATAATTGGCATTGGAGAAAACATTGCTGCCCATCTTGCCCCGCATTTCTCTCATCCTGACGGGCATGCTGCAGTGTTTTATTCGTCAACCAGCCAGTTTATAGATGAGTTCCGTTCTTCTCAATTCAAAGAAGAGGCGGTTCTTGTAAAAGGCGCCCGGGTTTTTGAGTTTGAAAGAATTGTGCAGTTACTGGAGCAGCAGGTACATCAGACGGTGCTGGAAATAAATCTTTCTTCCCTTGCCCATAACCTGAAGGAATATCAAAAGCTGCTGAAGCCATCCACCAAAGTGATGGCAATGGTAAAAGCGTTTGCGTATGGAAGCGGGGGCGCTGAGATTGCCGGCATTCTTCAGTATCACAAAGTGGATTACCTCGGTGTGGCTTATGCTGATGAAGGAGTGGAATTAAGGAAAGCCGGGATTCATCTTCCCATCATGGTGATGAACCCGGATGAAAATGCTTTTGAAAAAATCGTAGAGTATAACCTGGAACCAGAACTCTACTCTTTCGGCTTATTGCAATCTTTTGATTCATTTCTGCGGCAGGAAGGGCTGCAGCAGTACCCGGTTCATATAGAGATAGAAACGGGGATGAATCGACTGGGTTTTGGGGTTAGTGATATGGGTAAATTATCTGAAGCATTGAAATCCACATCATCTTTTAAAGTACAGTCCGTATTCTCCCATCTTGCTGCCAGTGAGGAAGCAGCCAATGATTCATTTACACTTCAGCAATTTGAACTTTTTTCAAAAGCAGCGAATAATTTACAGAAACAGACCGGCTATAATTTTATCCGGCATATCGCCAACTCGGCTGCTGCCGTCCGTCATCCGCAACTGCAGCTGGATATGGTAAGACTGGGCATTGGTTTGTATGGAGTGGACAACGCTTCATCAGGTAAGCTGAACCTGCAGACGGTGGCGACACTGAAATCAACCGTGGCGCAATTAAAACAAATCAAAGCAGGAGAATCGGTGAGCTATAACAGAAAAGGAGTGGCTGCAAAGGATTCGCTGATTGCCACCATCCGGCTGGGTTATGCCGATGGCTATCCCCGCAGACTGGGGAATGGCACCGGGAAAGTTTGGATAAAAGAGAAATCAGCACCCGTCATCGGCACTGTTTGCATGGATATGTTCATGGCAGATGTAACCAATGTGCCCGGTGTGGAAGAAGGGGATGAGGTAATTATTTTCGGAGGCCAATTACCGGTTCAGACTGTTGCAGATTGGGCAGCAACCATTCCTTACGAAATAATGACCGGTATTTCGCAGCGGGTAAGGAGGGTGTTTTACCAGGAATGATATTTAACAACCGGCTTAAAAAACAGGGGGAGCTAAAACTGTATATTTGCAGCTCAATATGAAGACCTTAAAACTCAGGCATGTTGTACTGATCATTTCCACGATCATCATCGTTGACCAGGCCCTTAAGATCTGGATCAAGACTACCCATCCCACCGGTGAAGTGTTGCGGGTATTTGGGATGGACTGGTTCAGGCTTCACTTCATAGAAAACCCCGGCATGGCATGGGGCTGGAAATTTGGTAATGAAACGGGCAAAGTAATTCTTACTCTTTTCAGACTGGGTGCGGTGATATTCGGCACCTGGTACCTGGGCCGTATTGTAAAACAGCGATACAAAAAAGGATTTATAATTTGTGCCGCATTAATCTATGCAGGCGCATTGGGCAACCTGATTGACAGTATGTTTTACGGGATGATATTTGACAAAGGCCTTCACTATGATCCGGTTCTTAAAGATTATATACCCTACGCAGGGGTGGCAGAATTTTCATCGGGCGGGTATGCTTCTTTCCTGCATGGCAGCGTGGTGGATATGCTTTACTTTCCCATGTTCAAGGGGCATTTTCCGGACTGGTTCCCTTTTGTGGGCGGCGATGAATTTGCCTTCTTCAGTCCAATCTTCAATATTGCCGATGCTTCCATATCTATCGGCGTTATTACACTTTTGCTGTTTCAGAAGAGATTTTTTAAAAAGAACATTCCCCGTACTGTATCTCCAACAGTGGAGACCAGCGCTGAAGTGAGTGATAAGATGCAGGTATTGTAAAAGTGGACCGCATCATTTATGACAGGCCCGCCTTTGTATAAAAAGGGGTATGGTTTTACGGACTGTTTTGTCTTATCACTCTTTTCTGAATAACCATTCCTGCCGACTGCAGCCTGAGAAAATACAGACCTGCGGGTAATTTTCCGGTATCCGTCAGAATAAGCCGGTTCACCCCTTCGGTAATGTCAAAAACATCCTGCATGATCGTTCTTCCTGTGGCATCCATCAATTCGGTTTCTGCTTTACCCGGCCGGTCTGCGTTTATTTCAAAAGAGAGCTCATTCCCAAACGGGTTGATGACGGAAATAAACGAAAGTACAGCAGATGTGGCAGAAAGCCGGATAGTACGGGAATAAGCAGACTGACCATTACGGTTCCGCATGATGATGCGGTAAAAAGTTTGTGCCGCCGCCGGCTGGGGATCGGTAAATGCATAATTGTTGAAATCGGCGCCGAAATCCCGGTAACTGTTTATTGTTGCAATAATGGAATAGCCGGTACCATCTGTGCTTCGCAGTACATCAAATACTAATGGTTCGTCCTCATGAGTGGTGGTCCATTGCAGTTTGGCCCGGAGGCCTGACAAGCTGCCTGAAAAAGCAATTAACTGCGTCTTCAGCGGGATCCCACATTCAATAACATTGATGGTGACGATGCTTCCCTGGTCGGTAAAGCTGCAGGAAGGGTCAGACAGGTTGGCCAGGGTGGTGGAGGTTACCAGCCTGTACCGGTCACCATTATTACTGAGTTGTGTTTCGGATGGCGGAACCACATAAGTGCTTACATATTCCCATTCCGTTCCGTTCCAGTATGGTACTATCGGCCCGGTTGCAGCCGTTACATCGTTCCATGTTGCTCCTCCATCCGTACTTCGCTGCCATTTGTAATAGACATAGGTATTGAAGTACGATCGTACCGTATCAGTCATGATGAGGATATTGCTGTCGCATACGATCGGGGTCAGGTTAGGGGTATAAATCATGGAAGGCGAGCAGGTGGAAACGGATATATCATCCAGCGCCCAGTCGTTACCGCCTCCGCCGGGGGCATTATTAAAATATTTTAATGTAAAGCTTGTTTGCGCCGGACCGGTAAGAAAAGTAAATCCTTTTTTTATCCATTGTCCTGTATAAAGAATATTTCCTGTAGTGTAATAGTCAATACCATCCACTTCAAATGTGATGTTGGGATAAACACCCGATGAATCACCGGCGGCGGTAGGGATATAAAATGGAGGACCGGTGCTGTTGGTTGCCCCCTTACCATTCGAGTCGCAGCCGCATTTGGAACAGATACTGCGCATCCAGCAGGAAATTTCGTAATAGGTATTGGGACAAAGACCTGTAATGGTTTGCTGAAAGGCAGAGTCAATACGGTAAGCAGCGTTTACCACTAACATGTAACCGGCATTGGGATTGGCCACTGTATCTGCTGCCGGGTTACCCGCTGTTGGCGATGCTGCCCCGGTATGGTCACCAATAATATCCCATACCTGGAATACCCGGTGTGTGGGAGAAGAGAGGTCTGGTTTTGCCCATGTATTGAGAGTGGTATAGTTGGTCCTGGTGGATGTATTGTTGGCAATACCATATGTATAGTCGTTGGGGGTATTGGTGGTAAAGACCTGATAAGTATAGCCTACGGGTACATTGGCGGATGAACCCCGGTTACGGGGCTGGCCGGTTCCGAATGTTCCGTTGAATTCGGTTCCGAGGGCATTGGTGCCAATAGTGTTGGAACAGATACCATAGTTGGCATATACCCTCAGTGTGTTAGCTGGAAAAGTAAAAGTTTGAATGGGGCTGAGGCCGCTTTTATATGTGGCGGTGCCGCCTCCTGTACTTACATTACTTCCTGTTACCGCTGTAACTCTTACCCGGAACGAACCGATCATGATGCAGCTGCTGCCATAGAAAGAAGGTTTATGTGTATTGGCCACCCTTCCTCTCCGGAAGGCAGTGGCAGGTGCAGCCGCCGCATTATAGCCCAGATGAATAGTGACATTGCTTCCGCTTATCCAGCCGGGATCATCGCCATATGCATCGGTAAACTGTTTATAGATCTTTCCTTCATTGGTCAGCACCCTGATAGTGCCGGCGATATAGGTAGTTCCGACCGGTACTGCATCCTGGTAGCGGCAACTATCATAGGTTCCGGAACGCACCACAAAAGATGCCCGTATTTCGAGGGTATCGCCGGTTTCCACGGTACCTCCATTCAGGCCTTTGGTGACGTTAATATAACTTTTACCAAAGTCAATATTCTGGGCAAAGGAACAACTGGCACAAATGATCAGAAATGTGACTGGCAAAATGAAACGCAGCAATGTATGAAGACGGAGTAAAGTTTTTTTCATAGTACGGATTTACGGATTCACACATCTGATGGCGCAGTATAAAAATAGGCCAACAGGCAGCCATTCACAATAGGATTTTATACTTAAAAACCCCTAAAGGAAAGACCGGACTAACTGCAGAAAAACCACTATTGATTTCTTATAAAGGGTTCTCTATTTTTATAGTTAAAATCCTGCAATGAAAAACCTGTACACTATGGTAAGGCCTGCCATTCTACTGCTTCTGTTTTTACCGGTTGCCAGCAGTAAACTTCCTGCACAAGGAGAGCCTTTTACCTTTACACAGCTGGTGCCTTCTTCGACTTTCAGTTTTCCCTATGAGATCACATATGGGCCCAACGATTCATTGTGGGTGACAGAAAGGGTGGGTAAAAGAGTCGTGGTGGTGAGTCCTGTGAACGGCGGGCGGAGAACAGTGCTGACGCTTACCAGTACTGTTTATCAATCGGCAGGTCAGGACGGGCTGCTGGGCCTCGCTATACACCCGAATTTCGGATTGGGCACCAGTGAAGATTTTGTTTACCTCGCATATACATACGATAATGATCCGGGGCCTGGTGTACAGCGCCGGGTAAAGATTACAAGGTACACCTACGGTATCGGAACGACCGGGGTCCTTAACCCCGCTTCAGCAGTTGATATCATTTCTGGTCTGGTGGGAAGTAATGACCACAATTCGGGCAGAATTAAAATAGGACCGGACAGCAAACTCTATTACACTATCGGCGACCAGGGTAACAACCAGTTTGCAAATATGTGTAACCTTGTCCGATCTCTTGATCTGCCAACCACAGCAGAAGTGTCCGCCAGCGACTATACAAAATACCAGGGGAAAATTTTACGGATGAACCTTGATGGCACTATCCCATCCGATAATCCGCTCATTGATCCGGATGGCGCCGGGCCCCAGGCAGCCGCCCAAAGTCATATTTACACTTACGGTCACCGCAATCCGCAGGGAATTATATTTGCGCCGGATGGCAAACTGTATTCGGATGAGCATGGGCCTAAAACCGATGATGAAATAAACCTGATAACAGCGGGAAAAAACTACGGATGGCCAAGAGTGGCCGGTTACAATGACAATTCAGCTTATGTATATGGTGAGTGGGCTTCTTCTTCGCCCACACCCTGCAGCTCTCTTACATTCAGCGATTATACAATTCCCGGTACAGTGCCGCAGTATTCCGAAAGTTCTTACAGTCATCCTGATTTTACAAACCCCCTTAAGACATTGTACACAGTGGCTACAGGATATAATTTCCAGGACCCGGCCTGTGCCGGCAATTATTTTATCTGCTGGCCTACTGTGGCGCCTGCCAGCCTGGATATTTATACAAAAGGATTGGGGGGTATTCCCGGCTGGGCCAATTCATTACTGGTAACAAGCCTGAAAAGAGGAAGTATGCTGCGCTTCAAACTCAGCGCAGACGGGCTCACCATTCCCGGCAGCGAGATAGAATACTGGAACACTACCAACCGTTTCAGGGATGTTGCCATTAACCCGGCAGGAACAGAGTTCTATGTTATTACAGATAATACAGGGGCCACTTCAGGTCCCAGCGGAGGTTATACCACCACATTGGATAATCCCGGTACCATTATGAGGTATACATATACTGGCATCCTTCTGCCCATAACCGATAACCGGGTAAAACCAAAGCGGGTCAGTGATCTGGTGAAACTCTTCCCCAATCCGGCTTCAGGCATTATTACCATTCAGGGTAAAAAAGAATTCAGAAAACCGCTGCGGGTGCAGTTTTACAGCATCACCGGCATCATGCTGAAAGAAGAATTCAGTTTCCGCAATGAGTTCCGGGTGGATATTGCCGATCTTCCTTCGGGAGTGTACACGGTAAAGCTGTTTAACGGTAATGAACTGGAAGTGCAGATAGAAAAACTGGTCAAATATTAACCCGTATTCAGATATAAAATTCAAAACCCCCGTAACGGGGGTTTCGTTTTTGGGTTATGCTCAGGGGTTTACTTGCTTATCCTCCGAAGCTTCCGGTCACATAAAAGTTGATCAGGAAAAGCTGCGAAGGAGGATTGCGGCTTTAATGAGTTTTCAGCCACGGCAAAAATTATTGCGCCACTTGCTTTCCTTAATGTAGCGGATAGCGGCCAGTTTATCGGAGATGGCCATTTTCACTATTCTGCCGGTATGTTCTATTTTGCCGGAAAGAATCGCTCTTAAATAAGGGGATTGGCGTTGTTCTGGTTTTGATGAGGGCTCCTGTTCGGCAGCATTCACCGGGTACATCGAAAAGTAAGGCGGTGGTTGATCTTTACTTTTCATGGGCTGGATTTTTGGGTTTTTAAATGGGGTTTGGATTAAATACTGTGTTAAGATAATAACAAAGTGACCGCATTTGCAAGTTTTACGCAGAAAAAAAAGAAAAAACCCTGTATCACCTTCTTTTACTATGGGAGTTTTACGATAAAAAAGCAATGCTTAAGAGTTAAATCTTACCCATTGATCAGCCGTAGCGTCAGCGAAGGTTGACCATATTCTCCGGTTTCACCCACTCATCAAACTGCTCCGGGGTAACATAGCCCAGCTTTACCGCCATTTCTTTTAATGTGGTTCCCTGCTTATGTGCCTTCTGCGCAATTTCTGCTGCTTTGTAATAACCGATCTTTGTATTCAGCGAAGTAACCAGCATCAGCGAATTTTCCACATGCTTTTTAATATTGGCGCCGATAGGCTCAATGCCTGCGGCACATTTATCATTGAACGACACGCAGCCATCGCCAATCAGCCTTGCACTGTGCAGAAAGTTATAGATCATCACCGGCTTGAAAACATTCAGTTCAAAATGACCATTGGCCCCGCCCACATTAATAGCCACATCATTTCCCAGCACCTGTGCTGCAATCATCGTCAGCGCTTCGCATTGTGTGGGGTTTACTTTTCCGGGCATGATGGAAGAGCCGGGCTCATTATCCGGAATGAAAATTTCACCGATGCCGCTTCTGGGTCCGGATGAAAGCATCCGGATATCATTGGCAATTTTCATCAGGCTGACAGCTACTGTTTTCAAGGCGCCGTGTGCTTCCACAATGGCATCATGTGCAGCAAGGGCTTCAAACTTATTTTGAGCGGTTACAAATGGAAGGCCTGTAAGTGCAGCGATATGTTTTGCCACATTCTTAGAGTAGTTGGGCGGAGTGTTGATACCGGTTCCAACGGCAGTGCCACCAAGGGCCAGTTCGCTTAAATGCGCCAGTGAATTTTTTATCACTTTTAGCCCATGGTCTAATTGAGAAACATAACCGCTGAATTCCTGCCCTACGGTAAGCGGCGTGGCATCCATGAAGTGGGTGCGGCCTATTTTCACCACTTTCATATACTTCCGGCTTTTCTTTGCCAGGGTATCCCGCAGTTTTTTGATTCCGGGAATGGTTGTCTCCACCAGTATCTTATAAGCAGCAATATGCATCGCCGTGGGGAAAGTATCGTTGGAAGACTGTGATTTATTTACATCATCATTCGGGTGCAGGAGTTTTTCCTTGTCAGTCAGCTTTCCGCCTTTCAGTACATGGCCGCGGTAGGCAATCACTTCGTTTACATTCATATTGCTCTGCGTACCGCTGCCGGTTTGCCATACCACCAGCGGAAAGTATTCGTCTAATTTTCCTTTCAGGATCTCGTCGCATACTTTACCGATCAGCGTCATTTTATTTTTCGGAAGTACCCCGGCTTCAAAATTGGTGATAGCAGCGGCCTTCTTCAGGTAAGCAAAGGCCTCTGTGATCTCTTTAGGCATCCGGTTGATATCCTGTGCAATTTTGAAGTTATCAATGCTGCGCTGGGTTTGGGCGCCATAATAGGCGCCGGCTGGTACTTTCACTTCGCCCATCGTATCTTTTTCAATCCTGTATTCCATATTTTGCAGTTTATACTTTTTTTAAAATGACACATGCGCCTGCCATCCAAAGGCTTGGCAAAGGTAGGTCAATCGGTAAAAAGGGCTAACGCATTTTTGGTTTTTATAGTTGGAAATACCGCATTAAATTGCCGTTGTAAAGGCTTTGGTTCGGGAGTATCCTGACACATTTGCCATCCTCATCTTTTTCCTCTGCAAAACCATAAAGAATCAATTTATACAGACCGGATAAGTTTTTGCATGAAAAGAATTTTTGGTTTTGTTGCTCTCCTCAGTTGCTGCATAGCCTGCGCCCAGCAGCAAACACAGAATATCATCATCATTACCACCGATGGCTTCCGCTGGCAGGAACTGTTCAAAGGCATGGATTCGGCAATTGCCAACAACAGCAAATACAATGAAGGCGACAGCTCATACATTTTTGAAAAATACTGGGACGATGATGCGAAGGAAAGAAGAAAGAAACTGATGCCATTTTTGTGGAGTACCGTGGTGGAGAAGGGGCAACTATTTGGCAACCGCACGGAAGGATGTAATGTAGATAATGCAAACCCTTATTGGTTCAGTTACCCCGGCTACAGTGAAATTTTCACCGGGCATGCGGACACCAATATCAACAGCAACAGTCATCCGCCCAATCCTCATATTACGGTGCTGGAGTTTTTGAACAATCAGCCAAAGCTGAAAGGCAAAGTTGCAGCTTTCGGGGCATGGGAAGCTTTTGACCGGATATTGAATGAGGAACGCAGCGGCATTCCGGTTATTTCGGGATTTAATGAAACTGGCGGCAAAACCCCGACAACCAGTGAAAAAATGCTGAACCGCCTGCTGAAGGATGCTTACAAACCCTGGCATGAAGATGAATGTTTTGATGTCTTCACCCATCATGCAGCGGCGGAATGGCTGAAAACAAGAAAACCCAGGGTGCTGTATATTGCCTATGGTGAAACGGATGAATGGGCACATGCCGGGCAATACCGGAGTTATTTAGACGCCGGGCACCGGGTGGATGCCTGGATAAAGGAGATCTGGAACTTTGTACAGAAAGACCCCCAGTATAAAAACAAGACCAGCCTTTTTATTACCGTTGATCATGGCAGGGGAGATATTAAGAAAGAAGAATGGACCAGTCACAATAATAAGATCGCTGATTCACATGAAATGTGGTTTGCCGTGCTGGGGCCGGATACGCCGGTAAGGGGAGAAGTAAAGGACAATGTGCAACTTTATCAGCAGCAATTCGCTCAAACTATTGCAGGGCTTATGGGATACACCTATAAGGCTGCTCACCCGATCGCAGAAGCCATTTTATATGTTTTTAATCCTGATAGCTATCGGAAGAAAAAATAAATTATCGACATCATTAAATATTATCGCCACCTGATGAAAAAAATAGTATTGCCTTTTTTGCTGCTGACAGGCCTGGCCTGCATGGGGCAGGACTATAATGCTCTTCCCATTCCTTCTAAAAAGCAGTTAGACTGGCATGAGACAGAGTATTACTTTTTCATTCACTTTGGCCCGAATACATTTACCGGTAAAGAATGGGGCGAGGGAACCGAACCTTCAGCTATATTCAATCCTTCACAACTTGATTGCAGACAATGGTGCCGCATAGCCAAAGCATCCGGGGCAAAGGGGATCATCATTACCGCCAAACATCATGACGGGTTTTGCCTGTGGCCCAGCAAGTTTTCCAAACATACGGTAAGAGAAAGCAAATGGAAGAGCGGAAAGGGGGATGTGCTGAAAGAATTATCACAGGCCTGTAAAGAGTATGGTTTAAAATTTGGCGTTTATCTTTCTCCGTGGGACAGGAACCACCCTGATTATGGCACCGAAAAATACAATACAGTTTTTGTAAACATGATGAAGGAGATTTTTCAGAACTACGGGCCTGTATGGGAGATGTGGTGGGATGGCGCTAACGGCGAAGGGCCGAACGGGAAAAAACAGGTGTACGACTGGAGAAGATTTGAGAATACTGTGAAGCAGTATTCTCCTAAAACAGTTGTGTTCAGCGATATTGGCCCGGATATACGCTGGACAGGTAATGAAAGTGGAATTGCGGGGAATCCCAACTGGAATTTCCTGGATACGGCCGGTTTCAGCAGAGGTACAGGTGCACCGCCAACTGATACATTGAACCATGGAAATTACAAAGGCCGGTACTGGATACCGGCTGAATGCGATGTGAGCATGAGGCCGGGCTGGTTCTGGCGGGCCAGTGAAGATGGGAATGTAAAAACACCACAACAGTTATTTGATATTTACCTGAAATCAGTGGGGCGTGGCGCCAACCTGCTGCTGAATGTGCCACCGGATGCAAGAGGGTTAATTAATGAAAATGATTCAACATCACTTATTGGCTTCAAAAAATTAAGAGAAGAAGGTTTTGCTGACAATTTATTAAAATCAGCCAATACATTTTACCAGTTCAGCCGCAAAGAACTGTCAGAAGAGAATCTGACCCTCCGGTCAATGGATAAAGAAAACCAGGCCTACAGCGTAAACCTGCAGAATTTCATAGTGGAGCTTCCGCAAGCAACCAAAATGAACTGCATCATTTTGCGTGAAGCCATTCACCTGGGGCAAACCATCCGTAAGTTCAGAATAGTATTAAACAACGGGAAAAAAGTGGTGAGGGAAATAACCGGCACCAGTGTGGGCCGTAAAAGGATACTTACTTTCAAGGCTGTTACAGCCACCTCGTTCACCGTCTATCTCGAAGATGCAAAGGGCATGGATAATGTGATCGGGGTAACGGCCTACCTGCTGGATGAAAAACTGCTGGAGAAATGATCATTTTCCTGTAAAGTTTGCTTTTCTTTTTTCCAGGAATGCGGATACACCTTCTTTCATATCCTCTGTGTCAAAGCAATTGCCAAATTCTTCTATTTCCAGTGCATAGCCATCTTTACTTTCATCAAATACTGCATTGGCAGCTTTGATGCTGCCAGCCACGGCCAGGGGAGCTTTGCTGTTGATGAGTTCCAGGATCTTCTTTGTGTGTTCCAGCAATGTTTCCGCCGTGGTTACATAATTCACCAGGCCCAGTTGTTTGGCTTCGCTGGCATCGATCATGTGGGCACTCATCAGGAGTTCCATGGCTTTTCCTTTCCCGATCAGTTGCACTAAACGTTGTGTACCGCCATAGCCGGGGATCAGCCCCAGGTTCACTTCAGGCTGACTAAACTTTGCATTTTCACTTGCCACCCGGAAATGACAGCTCATCGCCAGCTCGCAACCGCCGCCGAGCGCAAATCCATTCACAGCAGCCACAATTGGTTTTGATGAGTTCTCTATCCGGGCAAAACTATCCTGTCCTCTTTTGGCCATGGCCATGGCCTGCTCTTTATTCAAGCCGCTGAACTCGGAGATATCTGCACCGGCTACAAAGGCTTTGGGCCCGGCCCCGGTAATGATGACGGATCTTATTTCAGGATTGCTTTCAATTTCATCCAGCACCTTATTCAGATCGGTGAGTACTTCTCTGTTCAGGGCATTCAATTTATCGGGCCGGTTGATGGTGATGGTGAGAATGCCGTTGTCAAGAGTGGTAAGCAATGTCTCGTAACTCATAAATGAATTTTATACAGCCGAAGGTAGTACAACATCTGTTCACTGCTGTTGCTGCATCTCCATAAACCTCCGGTAGGAATTATCTGTTATACCGGGATTATGCACCTGGTAAGTAAAAACAGGCGTAACTGTTTCTTCTTCTTTCGGCGAACCGTTTTCAATTCTCACCGATACTTCTAATATATGCTCCGACGAGCCTTTATAAGTTCCCTTTACAGGAGTGCAGTCTGTAAAACTTCTGCCAACGGCCAGCCTTACATGCCGGTCGCTGGCGATGCAGTTATTGGTCGGGTCAAATCCCATCCAGCCATGAAAAGGGATATAGGCCTCCACCCAGGCATGGGTGGCGCCCTCGCCACGCAGTTCATGATTTTTCGGGCAAATATAGCCACTCACATACCGGGCCGGTATGCCGGCAATGCGCAGCATCACCAGCAGAATATGAGCAAAATCCTGGCATACACCGGCTTTCAGCGCCCATATCTCATCCACCTGTGTTTCCACATTGGTAATGCCTTTCTTGTATTCAAAATTACTGCATACAAAGGCCGACATCTGCTGAGCGGCGATAAAAGGCGATACCTCTTCTTTCAATATGGAACTGACCACCGCTGCTATTTCTTGCTGCGCATCACAGTTTTCCAGCAGCATAAAATCCATATAAGGAAACTGGTTCCTTACGGAACTCAAATTTTCCCATTGCGTTTCAGCGGCCATTGTTCCGTCGGGCAGTTGCGCTTCATGGGTTATCACTTCTATCACTGACTGAATTGTTAACTCTGTATGCGGTTTGATGACAGAAAAAATCCCGATCTTATTTCCAAAATAATCTGTGAACACTTCCACCGAAGGCTGATGGGTGATGAGGAGGTCATGTTTCTTCACTTCCTGCCGGGCATCATCCAGCGGAAACAGCATCACCTGGTTGGCGCTGTCAATTACCGGGGATGGGTAGGAGTAGCGGGTGATATGGTTAATACAGTATTTGGGCATGGGTGCAAAATTGCGGCAATTCAGGAATTGCCAAAATAATATTGGTTAAAGGCGGCCGCTATTCCAAAGAGCTCCTGTCTCATTTGTTGTAAAAGATTTTTTAGTCCTTCACTATCTGATGTTTTCACCGAACTGTATTTTACATTATTCATGGCCCGGCCGATCAAAAATTCCAGCTGCTTATAACTTTCCGGAAGGCTTTCTGTTTCCAGCCGTTCAAAATACCGGAGCAACTGTTTTAAACAATACGATACCGAATGCGGGAAATTATCGTTATATAATATCTGGTGCAGCACCGGTTCCACCTGGAAATTACCGCGGTGTGTTTTCAAATACAATTCATAACCGGATAAAGAATAAAGCAGGTAACGCAGTGCCGGTACTTCCACCGGGTGATGCACATCATAATTCAGCTCCGTTAGTTTGATGTTCAGCATGTCGGAAGAAAGAATGGCCCGTTCCAGGAACTTACCGATGTTGAGATAAGTAAAGCCTTCACCTCTTGCCATGGTAATGTCAACTGTACCATGATACAACATACCATGATGAATCAGCAGGTCCATGGCCGTCACCGGGTCGCCAACCTGCACCTGTGTATGAATTTCTTTTTGCCGTATCAGGTGATAGTAGTCGTTGAGGCACTGCCATACTTCCTTGGTGATATGGTCCTGTACGGCCCTTGCATTCTCCCGGGCATGGGTAATATTATTCAATACGGAGGCGCCGTTGTTCTTATCCAGCAGCAGGTGCTCCAGCACTTTCACCGAGTTGTTGCCAAGGGCGGCCAATCCTTCCGGCGAAGCGTCACTGTAATTGCGCAGTAATGTCTGCCAGCTGAAATCCTTCACTTCGTCCTGCGATGAAATGTAATTGGTGCGGAGTATCCGCAGCATCCCGTTGGTCCTTTCCATATATCGGGCCATCCAGAAAACAGAATCAGCAACTCTACTCAGCATGGTTTTTACAGCAATTAGTTAATAATAGTCCGGAAGCTGGAGATCAAGAATCTGAAGATCTTATAAAACGAAAATCCGATTATGTAAGGAATGCCCGGACACCAGACCTCAGACTTCCTGCTTCAGACCTCTTGGCCCAATACCCAGGTATCCTTACTTCCGCCTCCTTGTGATGAATTAACTACTAACGATCCTTCTTTCAAAGCCACCCTTGTTAGCCCGCCCGGCACAATGTCTATTCCATCCGGCCCATACAAGGCATAAGGCCGGAGGTCAACCCTTCTCGGTTGCAGCACTCCATTAATATAACAGGGTGCTGATGATAAGCTGATGATGGGCTGTGCTATAAAACTTCTTGGATCATCTTCAATAGCTGCTTTAAACTCTTCCATCTGTTTCGCCGTAGCAGCGCTGCCAATCAGCATACCATAGCCGCCGCTTTCATTCGTTTTTTTGATGACCATCGTGTCCATGTTTTCAAAGACTATTTTCCTGTTTTCAGGAATAGCGAGTTGATAAGTGGGCACATTTTTTAAGATAGGATCTTCGTTCAAATAATATTTGATCATAGCCGGAACATAAGAATACACCGCCTTATCATCGGCCACACCATTGCCCATCGCATTGACAATGGCCACATGCCCGGTACGGTAAGCTCCATAAATACCCGGCACACCCAGCATACTGTCCCGGCGGAACACCAGCGGGTCAATAAAATCATCATCCACTCTTCTGTAAATCACATCCACCTGTTTCAAACCAGTAGTTGTTTTCATAAAGACCCGGTGATTGTCCACCACCAAATCACTTCCTTCCACCAGTTCTATTCCCATCAGTCTTGCCAAAGTAGTATGCTCAAAATAGGCGGAGTTGTAAATGCCGGGTGTCAGCAATACTACGGTGGGGTCGCTGTTTTGCCGGTTGGCCAATGTCCTCAGGTTTTTCAGCAGCCGGTCAGGATAATCTTTTACCGAACGTACATTATTTTTTGGCAGCAGGTCCGGGAAGATGCGGTAAGTGATGCTGCGGTTTTCCAGCATGTAGGAAACACCGGAAGGAGTTCTGAGATTATCTTCCAGTACATAATAGGTACCGTCATGATCACGGATTAAATCTATGCCGGAGATATGTGTATAAATATCAAAAGGCACATTCACCCCCACCATTTGCCGCACAAAGTTGGAGCAGGAATAAATAAGTTTGGCCGGCACAATTCCGTCTTTAATGATAAACTGGTGATTGTAAATATCTTTCAGAAAAATGTTCAGGGCCTTCAGCCGCTGTTTAATGCCTTCCTCAATATGTTTCCATTCTGCTGCTTCCAGGATGCGGGGAATGATATCAAACGGGAATATTTTTTCAATGCCTTCACCACTGCTGTACACGGTGAAGGTGATGCCCTGGCTCATGAATAATTTTTTGGCCAGTTCGTCTTTGTGGTTCATTTCACCCGCTGAGAGGTCATGAATGGCGGATACAAAATTTTTGTAAGCAGGGCGGATGCCTTTATTGGAAAACATTTCGTCCCACACCCGGGTAGAAACATGATAGCGGTCTAATAATGAAGGGCCTTCCATACAGGAATGAATTTACGAAGAATGAATCAGCAAACTGATTTTTGGGGGCCAATCGTAAGACGGGAGTTAAAAACTGCGATGTTCTTTTACCCATGCCGTAATATACTCACTGATATCGGAAGTGGGAGTGCCCGGAGGGAACAATTTCCCAACGCCCTGTTCATTTAACGCTTCCATGTCATCTTCGGGAATGATGCCCCCGCCGGTGAGCAGCACATCGTTCATTCCTTTTTCTTTCATGAGGGTAATCAGTTTTGGAAAGACAGTGTTGTGGGCGCCGGACAAAATACTGATGCCGATGGCATCCACATCTTCCTGCAGGGCGGCGCTCACCACCATTTCTGGTGTCTGGCGCAGGCCGGTATAAATCACTTCCATGCCGGCGTCCCGCAGGGCGGTGGCGATCACTTTGGCGCCGCGGTCATGCCCGTCCAGGCCTACTTTGGCTACCAAAACTCTGATGGGTCGGCTCATGGTTTAAATTTAGCTAAATATTTTTAACGCATTGTCTATGCGGTTACTTGTTTCATCTTTTCCCAGCAGTTCAGCAATATTAAAAACCGGCGGCCCAAACTTACCGCCTACCAGCATTATCCTGAAAGGCAGTTGCAGTTCACCAGGTTTAATATTCTTTTTGACAGCCAGCTCTTTAAAACTGTTTTCCAGGGCAATGGCATTCCATGCATCAGCAGTTCGTAGTTTTGCTGAATATCCTAGAAAGAACTCTTTCTTATCATCATTCCATTTTGGTTTGACAGCATCCACATCCCATTTTTCAGGAGCTTTAAAGAAGAAAAAAGATTGCTCCACAAAATCAGTCAGCAATGTACACCTGTCTTTTATCAAAGAAATTACTTTGTCTAAAAAAAGATCTTCAACGCCAGCAATGCCATTTGTTGCCAGCAGGTTTTTAACCTCAAACCTCAAACTCAAAACATCCAACCTCTTAATCCATTCATGGTTGAACCATTTTGCTTTTTCATAATCAAACCTCGCCCCGGCGCTATGCACCCTGTTCAGGGAGAATTTTTCAATCAGTTCTGCTTTTGAAAAAATTTCCTGTTCGGTTCCATCATTCCATCCGAGTAAAGCAAGCAGGTTGATAAATGCTTCGGGTAAGAATCCTTTTTCTTTAAATCCTTCTGTTAATTCACCGGTTTTCGGATCCGTCCAGTTCATAGCAAAAACCGGGAAACCATATTTGGCGCCGTCTCTTTTGCTTAGCTTTCCATTTGGGCCCAGTATCAGGGGAAAATGTGCCCATTGCGGCGTATTTTCCAACCCAAACAAATATTTCCATAGTAAAATATGAACCGGGGCGGAGGGTAACCATTCTTCTCCCCGAAAAGCATGGCTGATCTGCATTAAATAATCATCCACCACCACGGCCAGGTGATAGGTGGGCATCCCATCGGCTTTCAGCAGCACTTTATCATCCACGGTGGATGTATCAAAACTTACTTCTCCCCGTATCATGTCGGTAAATGAAACCGTTTCATGCTCCGGCATTTTGATGCGGATGACATGTTTTGTTCCCGCGGCCAGCAATTTTTGAGTTTCATCCGCAGATAAAGAGAGGGAGTTCCGCATTCTCAGGCGAATACTGTGGTCATATTGTTGAGTATGACTTTGTTCTGTTTTGACCCCGATAGTTATCGGGGCATGCCGCATCTTTTCTAATTCTTCGGGGGTATCAAAGGCGTAATAGGCATGGCCATCTTTTACCAATTGACCAGCATATTTCCGGTAGCTTTCTTTTCTTTCGCTCTGACGGTAGGGGCCGAAATTACCACCATGCTGCACACTTTCGTCCGGCTCCAGTCCGCACCACCTGAGGGTATCAAAAATGTATTCTTCCGCACCGGGTACATAGCGGCTCTGGTCGGTGTCTTCAATCCGTACAATAAAATCGCCACCATGTTTTTTGGCGAATAAATAATTGTACAGAACAGTTCTTACACCCCCAAGGTGAAGGCCTCCGGTAGGAGAAGGAGCAAACCGTACCCTTACTTTTTTTGACATGGCGACAAAGATAATGTATCGGGTATCTTTGTGCTGATGACGCTGATTGCATCACATTACCTGAAAGCAAAAAAAAATGCACTTTTTTCATTTTTTAAAAAAGACAGGGTTCTCGTAAAAACACCCTTCTGGCTAAAAAAACTTTATCCCGGCTGCCTGTGGGATATGCCACAAAAGGAAAAAACACTTTACTTCACATTTGATGATGGCCCTCACCCCCTTATTACTTCTTTTGTATTAGGAGAGCTGAAAAAATACAATGCCAAAGCTACTTTTTTCTGCATCGGCGATAATGTGGTAAAGTACCCGGAAGTATTTCAGCGGATCATTGATGAAGGACATGCTGCGGGTAACCACACCCATCGCCATATTAACGGGTGGAAAACCACAGACAGGGAATACATAGAAGATATAAAGGAAGCTGCCCGGCATATTCAAAGCAATCTGTTCAGGCCGCCGTACGGCAGAATCAAAAGGTCGCAGATCAACCGGCTTCACAAAACCAATCCTGGTCAGAAAATCGTAATGTGGAATATCCTGGCAGGTGACTGGGTGCCGGATCTTTCGCCTGAAAAATGTTACAAAAGGATAATAGACAGGATTACAAACGGAGACATCATCGTATTGCATGAAAGTCATAAAGCATGGGACAGGATGAGTTATTGTTTGCCCCGGCTTTTGGAAGATTTTAGCCGGCAAGGCTATTCTTTTCTGCCTGTTACCTGAAAAATCTGAATGTGTGGATTATAAAAAAGTTAGGGCCTGGGTAGAAACCCTGGCCCGTTTTTAATCCGTACCCTATGAAAACTGGTTTAAAGGTATAATAATTTTTGAATTACGGCAAAGTAATTTGGCGGGTTCTTCCATTAATGGTAATGGTGGCCTTGTTGTCGCAGGCGCCGGTGCCAAAGTTAAGTTCGGCAACCCAGCGGCTGTTATTGGGATCAGGCAGGTTGGCTCTTACGGTTCTTACCCGTCCCCTTACAATCCAGCGGCAGGTCAAGCGCCTGAGCAAAGGTTCTGTAATTGTTGATTCCCAGCGAACCAGCAGGTTACCCCTTCTTA
The DNA here is from genome assembly GCA_052389635.1 of Bacteroidota bacterium. Lineage (GTDB taxonomy): Bacteria > Bacteroidota > Bacteroidia > Chitinophagales > Chitinophagaceae > JJ008. The sequence continues at coordinate 34,460 of JBQTHS010000056.1, forward strand.
CCAAACCATTGGCAGAGCCTTCAATTTTAAAGGCATCATCTTTTGCGTAATCGGGTGTAAGCAGACCGTCCACCTGGGTAATGGTACGGGTGCTTTCCCATTCCAGAAAGTTCCCATTCGGATGGGTGAGCTTTCCATTAATTACCTGCACTTTGTATTTTCTTGCAATGCTTACGGGAGGTACCGGGCTGCCTGATATATTGGTTATTTTATGCGTTCCTTCTACATGCACAGCATCCACATAAAAATTCTGAAATGTGGTAGTGGCCATAGCCCCCGGAATGGTGAGGCGGTTGGTATATTCTGTAATGATTTTTCCCCTGCGTACACGGCCATCGGGACCCGGACAACCCGCAGTTCCGAAATCTATAATCACTACGGCAGGGAATAGGGTATTGCTAGGATGTGTAATGGTAATGGAAAAGCAGCGGGGAACCGGGCTAAGACTGTCGGGACGGCCATAAAAAACCCCTGACCCGGAAACACCCACATCATTGTTCACACCCATCACATCATCAAAAAGCTCATTGAAAGTGCTTTCGGCTTCCGCATCGGCCTCACCGGAAACACTGGACACTTCTTCTTCCTGGGCATCGGTGCCGCTCTGGCTTTTTTCCTTTTCGCAGGAAACAATGAGAAAAATGCAGGCAATAAAGGCTGCAGAAACCAGTTGGGTGAAACTTAACCGGTACTTCATAAACGATGGTTTTAGGGAGTTGTCTGATTTTAACGTCAATAGGATGGGTTTTATTGACCGGAGTTTAAAGGTTTCTTAAAGTTTTTTGCGGAGTTTTGCCTTGAAAATCATTGCTTCAGATGCTTTTGACCGACACACATTCCCATATTTATCTCCCCGAGTTTGATAAAGAGGGGGATTTAATGCTTGAAAGAGCTGAAAAAGAGGGAGTTGGGAAAATATTGATGCCCGCTATTGATACTGAAAGCCATGCCCGGTTATTCAGGCAAGAAAAACCTCCTGACTGCCTGGCCATGATGGGACTGCACCCTTGCTCGGTCAAAGCAGATTTCCAGAAGGAATTAAAGGCAGCACTGGGTTATCTGGAAAAACGGCCTTTTGTCGCCATTGGGGAGATTGGCCTTGATTTTTACTGGGATAAAACCTTTACCGAACAACAATACGCTGCTTTTCATGAACAGGTGGAATGGGCCCTGCATTTTGATATTCCCATTTCAATCCACTCCCGGAACGCAACGGATGAATGTATTGCTATAGTAGCCGAACATCAAAAAGGAAAACTAAGGGGGGTGTTTCATTGTTTTTCAGGCGATGCTCTACAGGCACAAAAAGTCATTAACCTTGGTTTTTATTTGGGCATTGGAGGGGTTGTTACCTTTAAAAATGCAGGGTTGGATAAAGTATTGGAGCATGTGGCGTTGGAAAATATTGTACTGGAAACAGATGCTCCTTACCTGGCACCGGTCCCGTTCCGGGGAAAAAGAAATGAGCCTTCTTACCTGAAATATGTGCTGGAAAAACTGGCAGAGATAAAAGGGATTGATAAAGAAGAGATGGCTGCGATCACAACGGCCAATGCTGAAAAAGTATTCCGGGTCTGAAATAAAAAACCCAACAACTCCCGAAAGTATTCGGGATTCATTGGGCGAAGGCGGAGACCGAGGGATTCGAACCCTCGATACGGTTTCCCGTATACACACTTTCCAGGCGTGCCTCTTCAACCACTCGAGCAGGTCTCCGGTTATAAGGGCAGCAAAAATAAGGATTCTGATTTTAAAGGTACAGGGTACAAGGCGCAAGGTACAAGAGTGTCCTATAGTTTGAAATTCTTTCAACTGGCTTGAACTTGTGCCTTGAAGCTTGTACCTTGAATTGATTACCAGTTATTCGCCTGGTCAGGATTCATTCTCTCCGACACATCTTCCGGCTGATGAAACTTCCAGTCAGGATCATATTTCACAAACCAGGAGATCCAGAGGCTGCGGCTCAACCGCATCAGCCAGGGTTGCAGCAGTAACAGGAAAACCGCATTAAAACCAAGCCAGTAAAAAAAACGACTGTCACTGGTGGACATGCCGATGATGACATACCATGCCACCAGGGTAGCCACACTCAACGCCACCGTTAATACATAACTGACATAACTGGTGCCATAATAAAACCCTACCTCTATTTCGCTGGGCTGTCCGCATACCGGGCAGGTTTTATTCATTTCCATGGTCTTTTTAAACCGGAAACTCACAGGGTTCTTGAAAAGCTTCCCCTCTCTGCAGCGGGGACAGCGACAGCCTAATGAAGAGGATAAATAGCCACGACGCACTTTTTGATCAGACATCTTTCAGATTTGGAAGACAAAGGTCGTATAAATGCCTGACCTGTTCCGACAAATAGCTATCGGCGCCTGCCCGCCCGGAAAAATAGTGCGGGTAACCTTTGCCGGATGAATCTGGCGTTTTTAATAAAGACAGGGGCAGATCACATGCCTGCTTTTATATAGGTCCACCCTTCCCTTTGTTTGTTGGATAATTCGAGTATGGCAACGGGGATGACTTCTGCCAGATCACTTGTTTGTGATTTATCAATATTCAGCCTTTGCATGGAATTTGCACAGAGTTTAAAACTGACCTTCCCTTTCGATTTTAATTCTTTGATCTTTTCTTCAAAGTGCATTTTTTCTTTTACAAACATATAAAGAGCGGGTCCATAACAGACCAGTTCCAGTTCTGCATCCGGGGCTGCTTTCAGTATATTGGTGAACTGCCGCAATACGGTACTGTGTACCGCCGTATCGCCATCATTCAGGTCAAAAACAATTTTGTGATTGGTGGATTGAGCACAAATGGGGAGTGTTGAGAATAAAACAGCAACAACGCAAAGAAACTTTTTCATGGTTATCGTTTAAATGAATTCATAATCGTATCCTTCGAGTTGGGAAAGAAGCTCCTGCGGTACATCGGTAGCTGTAGCACGGCCTTCAATGGATGGGGCAACAGGAGAATGACCGGCAAGATATTGGCGAACCACATCATGCATGAGGAAGCCGGGCTTTCTCGGGTTGGAAACTTTTTCCATCCGGCACAGGGTATCGTCCGGGTCGCCTTCCCGTTCACAGGCCAGCAGGGTGTATGATTTTTTCAGATCAATGGTTACTCCATTTACTTTTACCCGGTTCAGTCTTTTTCCCCTGTCATTTCTTGCTGTAAAATTTATTTCCATGCCTTTAAAGCGAACCACCCAGCCACCAAACCGATCTGCCGGGTTTTTTGAAAATACATTATGCAGTTCTTTTTCCAGCCAGTTCCATATTTGATCCCCGGTTGCTTCTGCCATTTTCACCTCGCTGTCCACCGGGAACATACTCCATAAAAAATCATTGGTAATATCTGCCGTTCCTGTTTTTTTATCTGTTACCAATGGCGGACAAAAACGAAAACCATTGCTGAGTACAATATCAACCCCGGTTGATTTGAATTTCCACATCAATGCATCGGTAAGCAAATTGTCCATTGTGTTTTCGATCACATAATATCTTACCAGGTCGGTTTTTGTTTTGCCAATTACTTTGTTCAGTTCTTTTTTATGCGGTTCCCTTATTTTTTCCACCAGGGCAGCCATGGCGGTATCGGGTTTGTACTTTTCGGGATCCACGTCCAGCAACTGGTAATTGCTGTCTTTTATTTTCCCGTTTTCCACCACCACATCCAGTTTAGCGACAAAGGAACCGAAGGCGCCGGGCTCCGTTACTTTGGCATATTTACCTGCTATGGGTTTGCGTACCCGCTCGTGTGTATCGGCGCCTAAAATATAATCAGTACCGGCCACTTCTATTTTATTGGCAAGGTCCACCTGTTGGGCAAGCCCCATATGTGTAATTAAAAAAACCATGGCACACTGCTCATATTCTTTCAGCAGTTTTATATATCTCTCTACATTCAGTTCAGGCCTTGTAAAATGGATGCCTATGCTGTAAGCAGGCGATTGCCGTTTGGGGGTAAGCGGATCATTATAACCGATGAAACCGATCTTGACACCGGCCATCATTTTTGTCCAGTAGGGCGGAAAGATCAATTCACCATTGAACTCATCTTTGGTGTCATGAAACATATTGGCACAAAGTTTTGCAGCGTTATAACCGCCCAGATCCTGCAGCATTGTTTTTTTCCCATACACTACTTCCCAGTTGCCCGGCAGTACCAGGTCATAACCGATATTATTTACGAGCGGAACAATTCCTCTTCCTTCCGTTAAAGCAGCTACACCGCCTCCCTGGAAACAATCGCCACCGTCAATGATCAATGTATTGCCTGGATTTTTTGACTTCAGTGTTCTCAACATTGTTTTCAATACGGCAAACCCCCCTCTTTTTTTATATACAGCCCTGCCGTTCTCAAAAAAGAATTCATCATGTGTATACAGTTGTGCATGTATATCGCTGGTGTGAAGCAATGTAAAGATCTGTGCTTTGCCATTTTGAACTGCCTTGTTTTTATATATTTCCTTTTCGTGAAAGGCATCACCGGGTATAGAATTAGCAAGGGCGGGAGCAATCAATGCACCGGCAGTTAAAGCAGCTGCATTTCTTAGAAAATCACGGCGGTCTTCGCCGGAATCATTCTTTAACGAAGCACCAGTCTCTTCATCATTAGTTGTATTGCATCCGCAAGTACAATGATCCGGGTGAATTTTTTTTTCAGACATGATACGTATATCAGTTTATCGAGGTGCTTTAGCGATGTCTTCTTTTGCTTTTTTGATCGGTCCAAACGGTCCATATTTATGCTGTTCTGTGCTGAAGGTATCCGCATATGGTCCAAAGGGGTGGTCAACCGGTTTTGCTGAAATGTCCGGCCAGTCGTCCTTAAAATTCTTTAGGGGTCTTGGCTGGCTGTTTACAAATGCGGCCACATCCCATGCTTCTTCATCGCTCAGTTGCGGGTTATGATAATTTACTTCACCCAAAGGCATATTGTTTTTTACATATCCTGCAAACCTGGATAAGCGAAACAAACCAGCCGCAGTTGTATAACTGTTCTCACCCCACATGGGCGGATACGCATAACCAATACCATCCGGGTTTTTTTGTCCCAGGCCATCGGCGCCATGACAACGCTGACAGTAATGGATGTAAACGGCTTTTCCTTTTTCGGGTTCAGCCGCCCGGTCAAGGAATGGAATATTCATAATACCACTGCCTTTGGGCTTTTGTTTTTTTGGAATATCCTGGCCCAACCAGTTCATATAGGCGATGATCGCTTTCATTTCATGACTGTTGCTGTCAATGTCATGCTTGCCGTTCAGGCTTCGTTGAATACAGTCATTCACCCGTTTGGCTATCGTTTCGATCCCTCCGCTTCTTGCCCTGAACTGCGGATAGGTAGATGAAACAGCGCCGTAATTATTCCCCCAGGGAAAGGTCCCTGCATGCAAATGACAGTTTTGGCAATTCATACCATTGGTTAATTGTAATACAGACCCTTCTGGCCCGAGATATTTTGATGTGTTTTCAATCAAATCTCTTCCATACGCAATCAGTTTTCCGGCATCCGTATTCGCTGGTATATGATATTTTCCCCGTCCCACCCATGCCGAAGAATCTGCAAATGCAACAGATTTGTTGCTTTTAGCCACCCGTTTTATTTGCATCAGGGTCCATACCAGGAATACAACGAAAAGCAAAAAAGGCAACCAATGTTCTCTTACTATTTTCATTGCAGGACCCTAATGGGGGAGATGATTTCTGAATTTTCCATATACCCAGGTACCCAAAATGGCGAAAAACAAAGGTACAATAATGACAGTTGCACCGTTCCCGATCTGTGCAAATAAGGGACCAGGGCAGGCGCCCGTTAACGCCCAGCCAAATCCAAACAACAAACTCCCGTAGATCTGTCCTTTATTAAATTTCTTCGATTCCGGTTTTATCGATTCTCCGTCAATGCTTTTGATACTGAATTTTTTAATGAGGAAAACACTCAACATGCCGACTGCAATAGCTGAACCGATAACGCCGTACATATGAAAACTCTGCAGGCGAAACATTTCCTGGATGCGGAACCAGGAGATGACCTCAGATTTGACAAGAATAATCCCAAATAGGATCCCCGCCACGCCAAATTTTAAATTTGACCACAGGGGTTTATCCAGCTGAGAATAGTTTACACACATTGCATGTTCCGAACGGATCTCAAAATCGGTATTTGCTTCTACAGCTTTTGTTGTTTTTGTTTGCATAAAAGTTATTTTAATAGATCAGAGCGTTAAAATAAACGGAAGTACAAGATTGGCAACCAGGAAACCACCTATCATAAAACAACAGGTGGCGATAACGGACGGAATCTGCAGATTGCTGATGCCCATAATGGCATGGCCGCTGGTGCAACCCCCGGCATATCTTGTTCCAAAACCAACCAGTAAACCACCCGCAACCATCATAATGACCCCCCTGGCTGTAAGAAGTTCGGACCAGGAGAAGATATCTGCAGGTACTAACCCGTGGTATTCAGTAATTCCATAGGTCGCCATTTCTGTTGCCAGTTGTGGTTTGATCTGCACCGGGTTGGGGTCAGCAAGAAAAAATGCGGTAAGAATTCCGCCAACCAGGATGCCTGCAACAAAAAACAGGTTCCATACTTCTTTTTTCCAGTCGTATTTAAAGAAAGGAATATTGGCAGGTACGCAGGCGGCACATACATGCCGTAGCGATGAGGAAACGCCAAATGATCTGTTACCCACTAATAAAAGGGCAGGTACGGTTAATCCGATCAAGGGACCGGCTACATACCAGGGCCAGGGTTGTTTTAATACATTAATAATATCCATGATTACATTTTTTTACAACAATAGTTCTTTAATGATGATATATAGGCCCATTACCAGGACAAACCATCCAAAACCTTTTTTCAGGCTGTTGGCAGATATTTTTTTGCTTAGTGCATTACCGATGAATATCCCGGCAATAGCAAGGCCGGTTACAGAAAGCAACAATGTCCAGTCCATGGTCTGCTTACCCAGGTCGCCGGTAAAACCTATCAGCGATTTAGCTGCAATTATTAACAAAGATGTTCCAATGGCCTGCTTCATGGGCAGCTTACTGAGCAACACCAATGCCGGGATGATCAGAAAACCGCCTCCGGCGCCAACCAGGCCGGTCAATATACCAACCACTCCGCCTTCCAGTAAGATCAGCGGGTAGTTGAATTTTTGCTCACCGGTTTCAGGGCTTGGCTTTTTTCCGCTCCTGATCATTGACACAGAGGCAAAGATCATCAAAACAGCAAAGAGAATCATGGTCAGTACCGGTTTGGTGACCCTGAGATCACCTATGCTGAAAAGTTCATGCGGAATGGCAGGGACAATAAAGGCCCTTGTGACGAATACAGCAAAAATGGATGGGATCCCGAAAATGATGGCTGTTTTAAGATTGACCTCCCCGCCTTTATATTTGGGAAAAACTCCGATCAGGCTGGTTGCACCAACAATGAAAAGGGAATAGGCCGTTGCCAGCACCGGGTTTACGGCAAACAAATAAACCAGCACCGGGACGGTGAGTATGGAACCTCCGCCGCCAATTAGCCCAAGCGAAATGCCGATGATAAGGGAGGCGATATAGCAGATTATCTCCATGCAAAAATTTTGTGCAAGATTATAGCAGGGCACTTTCTCACACTGTGACAGAAATCACAGCTAATGGTTCTTACAAAAGTTCAATCATATTCCGGTGCAGTTTCACCAGGTTACGTTGTCCAATCTTTTTCAGCAATCTTGAAATCACTTCCCTTGAACTGTTCAGGTCATCTGCTATCTGTTGGTGGGAAAGTTCAATAATTTTCCTGGTGCTGTCGCCGGTATGGCGTTTCAGGTAGAATTCCAGTCGTTCATCCATGTTCCGAAAAGCGATATTGTCAACAACGGACATCAGTTCATCAAACCGGCCCCTGTAAGTCTGGATGACGAACTGGTACCAGCTTTTGTACTTATTCATCAGGTCATCCATCAGCTGGATGGGTATCATCAGCACCTCCGTGTCCTCTTCGGCCTGGGCCATTATTTCGCTGGTTTGCGATTGAAGGACACAGATCATGGAAACCGCACAGGCTTGCCCCGGTTCGAGATAATACATCAGGAATTCACCACCGTCCTGGTTTTCCCGGTAGATCTTTATCCGGCCTTCCAGTACCAGCACTGTGGATTTTATATACTGGCCTGTCCGCATGATAATGTCACCTGCATAAAAAGTCCGCTGCACGGCTTCTTTTTCTATCAATTCTATCAGTTCAGGTTCAAACTGCGGGAATAATTGTTTCCAGTTCATACTGATAAAGTTAATCTTCCAGCACTGTTTCCATTTTCATGCTTCTGCTGCCTTTGATCAGCAGGCAGGTGTTCTCAAAATGCTGTTGCTGCCACCAGGTTTTGGCTTCAGCAGCATTATTGAAGGCAATGAAAGGCTGTTCGATTTTCAAAAAATCACCTCCCACCAGTACCACCTGCTTCCATTTGTTTTGTTTTACCAGATCGATAATGGCCCGGTGTTCTTCCCTGCTTTCATCGCCCAGTTCAGCCATGGCCCCAAGCAGAAGTACCTTATTTTCCGCATGGATCTTCGCAAAGTTTTCGATGGCCAGTTGCATGCTGGAAGGGTTGGCATTATAAGAATCCAATATGATGGTGTTGGTCCCTTTTTTCAGCAGCTGTGACCGGCTGTTGGAAGGGGAGTAGTTTTCAATAGCTGATTTTATTGATGAATCACTTACTCCAAAATACTTTCCAACAGTAATGGCCGCCAGCACATTCGGCAGGTTGTAATCGCCAACCAGTTGTGTCCTGACCGTTCCGGTGGCAGCACCTTTTGTAATGTTTACCCCGAGAAACGGATCACACTGCATTATAGCACCCTCAACATCTGCCCCGGCAGTACCATATTTAATTACATGCCGGATACCTTTACTCATTTCCCGCAGGTAATCATAATCCCACATCACAAAAGCAGTTCCGTTTTCAGACCGCAAATAGTCAAATAGTTCTCCCTTCCCTTTTCGTACACCCTCCATATCGCCAAAACCTTCGAGGTGTGCTTTGCCGCAATTGGTGATTAACCCATGTGTGGGCATGGTATATTCGCAGTAGGAAGCAATTTCTTTCTGGTGATTGGCGCCCATTTCTATCACAGCCAGTTCAGCATCTTCTTTTATTTTCAAAATGGTCAAAGGGACACCAATTTGATTGTTCAGGTTTCCTTCAGTAGTATAAATTTTGAAAGAAGAGGAAAGTACCGCATGAATGAGTTCTTTTGTTGTCGTTTTCCCGTTGCTCCCGGTAATGGCCAAAAATGGAATTTTGAATTGCTGCCGGTGGTACCGGGCTAATTGCTGCAAAGCGGTCAGCACATCGGCTACTAAAAAAGTCCTGCCCAGAATTTCATAAGAAGGCTCATCTATAACAACATAAGCGGCGCCGGCATCAATGGCTTGCCCTGCAAATGCATTGCCATTGAAATTGTCTCCTTTCAATGCAAAGAAAATATCACCTGGTTTCAGTTTCCTTGTATCCGTTTGCACGGATGGGTGCACCTTATAAATCTTATATAACTCTTCAATATTCATTCAACAAAAGTAGTCTTAGGAATTCTGACCAAACAAAAACCCCGGTACTAATACCGGGGTTTTTGCATTATTTTGAAAAGAGATTATCTTTTTTGTCTGCGGGTTTTGTAATGCTGGCCTGTTTTCCGCTTATTCCCCTCAGGG
>JBQTHS010000057.1:0-5475 GCA_052389635.1 Bacteroidota bacterium
GCTTATTTCCCCAAAAAAGGCCCGGCGGTAGAAACCGCCCGGCCAACTAAAACCAACTGCTTATGAGAAAAATCTACTTTATAATAGCATCGAATTTGATGATGATATCAGCATAGTAACGACAGAGCGTTTCGAATGCCAGGTCATAAGCTGCCATATCATCCTTATTGCTGATGAAGCATACCTCAATCAGGGCAACGATTCCAGTCTCTTTCATCAATCCGAGCCGTTTGTGCGGTGTATCTGCTTCGCTTTTTACTCCACGGTTCCTGATTCCTAATCCCATTGCAGTTGCGTCAACCAGTTCCTTTGCAAATGCACGGTCGAGCCTGTCAGCATCTACCTCGATCAGCACTTCAGTGCCGGTGGCTGTTGGCCCGCCTGCATTGAAGTGGAATTCTACAACAGTTGATCCATCGCCTGTCTTGATCCGGTTGAAATACTGGTTTCTGTTCTCAGTATTTAAATCCTGGATGATATCGGAATATCCACGCTCTTTGATTAACTGTATAACCCGGTCACGAACCCTGACAGTTTCATCTGCCTCCTTCCTGTTGTTATAAACAGCACCAGGATCATAATTTGAGCCTGCCACATTGCAGTGGCCAGCTGATAAGTACTTCATAGAACGAAATATTTTAAGTGAATAAGATTTAATGCAATGATCAGGACACCCAGGAGAATTGCTTTCAGTTCTCCAGCACTATCCCCAAACAGTTTGATCCACCTGCGACCATCAGCATCATTGCTTCCCAGGTAATCCCAGGGTTGCTTTATTGCCCGAAAACGGTTGAGAAAAATGTCGAAAGTCAGCCATACCCAAAGACCGCTTAAGCCGAATGCAATAAGCATATCAAGCCACAGCGGATATAGCGGAATTGATGCCAGGAGACAGAAGAAGAACTTCAATACCAGGTTCCACTTGTGGAATGCTTTCATTTGACCTGTCTGCGGCCCATAAAACTCAAAGTGATCAACAGCCGGTGCATCATGCTTAGCTATGGCCAACGAGAAGAGTATGGTGACTACCTGTAGTATGTAGATCATCTGATGTAGGGTTTGCCAGTGAACAATGCCTTCATCTTTGCATTATCTCCCTTCACCGCCTCATATTGGTCTTTTGATAAGTCCCGGTAATTGTTGCTAAAGGCCGAGCTGTATGCAGCCAAATAGCAAGCAAATGCTGCTACATATATTGCTCCCATTATGTAGTTTGGCGCATTAGTACCCACGCCAAAGGAAATCCATCCGTTTCCGTACAACAGGACAAAGCCAGCAAACACAAATGCAAGCACAAAGGCTATGGTTCTCCAGGCCCGTGTATTGTTTTTACTAAGTTCCCATGTCAACGCTGGTGATATGCGTACCTGATATATCTCAGGGCTTCCTACAGCAGCCCGGCCATCAGGGCCATATTCTGATTTAACTTCCTCAAAGTGGGTCACCTTGAAATTATTGCTGTTCTTGATACCGGCAGTAAGTCCCGCAAATATGCCAAGCATTGCAACAAGAGCAATCACTCCAATTTTCCAGTTAAAAGATTTTTTCTTGCTCATTATTTAGGTTTTTTAGTTAAGTGGTAATTGCTGCCAATCCAGCTCAGCAGCTTCGGTATGATGATAACTCCGAGGGCCACTAAAAGCAGGGCAGTAAACCCCAAACCGCTGGAGTGGCTCTCTTTGTTTTTTGTCGCTTCCTGAAACTTGTATTCAAGGCTATCAAACTTATCCTTCCACCACTGATTTAGCTGGAGGAATGCGGAGCTGTCAAAGCGGCTGGTATTTTCCTCCTTCGTTCCCTTGCCTCCTTCGTAGATTATCGTAGCCGGTTGAGGATAGAAATTATTGATAGTGGTATCGCCCCTTTTAGGCTCGAACTGCTGAATGATCCTCCACCATTCGTTTTCTTCTTTTTTCCTCGATTCTTCTTTGCTAACCGTCATACCGCTGGAGCTGTCTTTGCGTGCCTCTTTTTGAATTGATACAGCCGTGCTATCACCTTTCCGCTCAGTTTTTGATTTGAACAGGTCAAAGTTGCAACCGCTGCTAAATACCGCAATCAGTATGACTATCAGCAGGGCGAGCATAATCCATAAAGTCCTCCATCTGCCGTTGTCAGGTTTCGGGTCTTTGCCATTGAACCCATAATGAGAATTATTTACACTCATGCTATCCTTTTAAGATTCGGAAGAATTGAACCATTTGATTCAGGAGCAATTGCAGCCTCCTTATTTCAGCAGCTTTCTCAATTGCTGTCATTGCCGTTCTCCTTTTTTGTAGGGGGATCAGCTGGTCTGCTGGCCCCGAAATAATAACCATTCACACCTGCTATCAGTCCCCCTAAAACAAAGCCGATGGCAAGGTTAACCGTCTCTTTATTTTCAACAGGTATTGGCTTAATGATGATCAGGTAGAGCATCACAAATGCACCAATTACAGATATTACTGCAATGATGTTCCTGATATCGCTTTTAGTGACGTTCTTTAGGAATGCTGTCATTTTGATTTTCTTTTTGATTTGATATACTTCATAAACTGAGTAAATACATGCTTACCTGCAACACCGAGAAAGCCGCAAACAAGGGCTGTAAATCCTGCTTTCGCAAGTGCCTCCAGATATGATATCGAAATAAGCCTCTCATAGAATTTGATCATACCTCCGATTATGCCGCAGATAGTGGCTGTGGCTACATCCCATTTTGTATGCTCCATCGCTTTCATTTCTTTTTATTGCCTTCTCAATCGCTGCCTGCCAAATGTCAAAATCAATAAATTCAATCTTTTCATGCTTAAAGGTTTTAAGGTGCCGTGTATTTAAATTTAAAGTGAATGCTGAATCTTCTGTTTGTAACATCTGATGGTGTCATTCGCAACTCCGCAACGTCAGCTGTTGTCTCAGCCCTTATCCGGGCTACAGTTCCCAAATCGTCAGATGCTGTACCTGACAAGTCATAGGTATTTGCAAAAGCAGAACTAATCGGCAGTGATATGGTTAATACCGAAAGCGTTGAAGCTGAGGTTGGGTCTATATCAACCTCACCGTAAACAGTATAGGTATCACCAACTCTTACCCATTTCAAGGTATAAGCCGTTGATGCTGAAATATTGGTTGAATTGCTTAGAGTTGGGGTGTAACTCCCTTCGGTGATAACAGTTGAAACTGTCTCCTGCCTCCCGCTGGTAGAGTTTCTAACTAAAAACTGATAACCGCCGGTTGAATAGGCAGGTGCAGCGGCAATTATATTTCCATTTACATGCAGCTTTTCAGACGGCGTTGCAGTTCCGATTCCAAGATTAGAGTTGGGAACCAGGACATCCCCTGATGCTTTCACCAATAAATTTGAGCCGTTCATAGAACCCAGTGTGCCGGTTGAAAAGCCGATGTCCTTGCCGTTATCGTTGCGGAAAGTAAGTCCATCGCTGAGGCCATAACTGGAGTTAGCAACGTTTGACCCGAAAAAGGTCCCGACAGTCGAACCGTTTAGCTGGAATACGAGCGAGGCAATTGCGTTTCCTGAATAACTGTTATTTATCTTCAGCCCGTTAATAGTTGTCAAACTATTATTTGTCGTGACCACCAGTTCATTCCCGTCAAATGTTAATGCTCCTGTTCCTTCCATTGCAGTTGCACTTGTCCACACGCCTACCTGGTTATCTGCCGGGGTACCTGAAATAGTAGCTTTCCCGTTCAGCTGTGTTTGAATCGAAGAAGTGACCCCGTTCACATATCCTACTTCTGTCGCTGTGGTAGTGGCATGGGTAGGTACACCGTTCATATCACTTATAAGTGCCCGGTTTGCGGTGATCGCCGCCGCTTCACTTACTGCTGTGCCTGTGGTTGCGTAATATGCCAACCTGTATTGTGTGCCTGAATTGACGGTGCCGGAACCGCCGCCGCTCGGAGCAGCCCAGGCAGGGAGCCCAAAACTGACCGTAAGAACATGCCCATTTGTCCCGATGCCTAACCGGGTAATGTACCCGGAACTATTTCGGTAGAATATATCACCAGTAGCATCAGAAGCTGGGGATACATTTAACCTTACATTATTTGTTGCCCCGGAAGTTGCAGAGCCTATATTTATGGCGGTGGTCGAACCGGATGCCCCTCCTGTAGCAATGTTCACTGTTTTTGTATTGCCGGTTGCCGTTGCGTTGGCCGAATAATTATGGGTTAGCCCAATAGTAGGAGTTCCCCCAATATTCAATACACCTGCCGCCCCAAAAGCGTTTACTGTGGAAGCGGTTGTGTTGAAAACATCAAATGACGGATTAGTCGTTATAATTGAAGTCCCGATGGTTGGTGATGTACTCATAACAACGGCACCTGATCCTGTTATTATATATTCACCATATACACCTGCATTGTTATAGCCAATCCTTCCTGGAGTTCCACCGGTTATAGTAGTGGTTCCCACTGTAATTCCAGAACTTCCCCCACCAACACCAGCCAGCCTTCCTACCACAAAATCATGAATGGCATTAGCCGTCATAAGCGTTTTTACCTTCCCGTCCAGGTTGGCGGTATCGTTGGTTACCGTATCGATCCTGTAACCTCTCATAAACCAGTTCTTCCTGGCATTGATCACATCACCATTCACTGTCTGCCCGGAACTTACCAGGCTGGCCGTCAATGCGAGTAAAAAGAGTAATTTCTTCATGGTTTAAGCCATTTTTATTTTGCGTTTAAGAAATACAATTTTGCTGGCTGCCGGTATGCCGTCTATGAATACATCCGTATTGTTCTCGGCCATGATGTCAAGCTGAACAGGCCTGTTCCATCCGGCAGCTATTTCAGGAATCTCAGAGATATCCGTTTGCCCCATCCCTACAATACTGATCTGCATTTCACCGGCACCGCCATAGTATGGGATGATCTTCTCCAGTAGGTAACCGGCAGGAATAACATAGGTATAATTCGCATCCATCGTAACTAACTGCCCCTGCTCAAATGCATCAAAGACTGATTGCAACACCAGGCTGTTCAATGTGTTTACCAGGTCAGTAATGGACGCCTGCGGTATCATTTCATTCTTATGAAAAAAACTATCCATCCAGTCCCAAAACTGATTCTGAGTAGGCTTATCTGCCGTCTCAAACCAACTCTTTAATGTGTTAATAGGTTGTACTGCCATTATGCGGTTCTTTTTGCGTAAACAACTACGGTAAACGGTTGTCTGTTTTCATGTGGCGAATCTGCGCCCGGCCATGCCTGCTTTGTTCTTATATTGATTTCACCGGCATTGTTATCCCATACTGTTGCAGTTTCAATACCATTCTCTTTCACCAGGCCCTGAGTCGCTGGTATAGATGGCAACTCAGCTGTTGTCAATATGTGTAATTTCTCCCCGCCCTGGTTGCCCTCTGCCTGGTGAACTGCATCACTCACATTCGCCACCGGCACACCATCATACCATAATCCAAGCGGCACACGGTTCTGCATCGCACTCATCAGGCTGAAGCCTTTCATTTCCCAACG
>JBQTHS010000058.1:0-24692 GCA_052389635.1 Bacteroidota bacterium
AGGATACGGCCGACCTGGTACTGAAGGGTATAATTGACTTCAATAAAAAAACGCCCCGGTTCAAACTGCTGGCTCATGTGATTAATGCCGACCTTTTTAAGCTGAAACTGATGAAAGACAGCCTGGCCTTCAAAGGGAAGGCTGATCTTGACTTTACCAGCAGCACCTTAGATAATTTTCTGGGCACGGCAAGAATAACAGAAGCAGAGATAACAAAAAACGGCCAGCGCCTTCCTTTTGATTCACTGATCGTTTCGGCAGGATATTTTGAGAAGGTGAAAACACTCCACGCTTCTTCCAATGAATTCAGGGCAACCATTTCGGGGGATTACAGCTTGAAAGATATGCCGTCCGCTGTCAGTTATTTGCTGAACAGGTATTACCCGGCTTATGTAAAAGCGCCGAAGAAGATGCCCCGTAACCAGGACATTGCTTTTGATATTGAAACTTATTATGTGGACGAATATCTGCAACTGGTGGATAAGTCCCTTTCGGGGTTCAATAACACCCGGCTGAAAGGCAACCTTAATCTTGGCAAAAATGAACTGAACCTGACGGCGGATGTGCCGCAGTTTAAATTCAACGGGTATAATTTTGATAATGTAAGCGTGACGGCAACCGGGAATGCTGATAGCCTGGTACTTTCCGGCGAGACCAGCAATATAAGAATAAATGACAGCCTGAGCATACCACAGGCACTATTTCATATCAGTTCCCGGAATGATTCATCAAAGGTTTCCATCTTTACCGGCGCCACACAAGGAGTGGAAAAGGCCGACCTGAATGCACTTGTGCTTACTTATAATGACGGGGTGAAAATAGAATTTGACCCCTCCAGCTTTACTGTAAACGGCAAAGTGTGGACGATTGATGAGAATGGCGAACTGGTGTTGCGCAGCAATACACCCGCCAGCGGCCTGCTTGTATTGTCTGAGGGAGATGAGCGGATCGTAATACGGACACTCCCGTCCAAAAAAGGGAAAGGAAGTGATATCAAAATAGAACTGACAGATGCCAACCTCGGCGATTTCTCGCCTTACTTAATGCCCAATAACCGGCTGGAGGGTTTGGTGTCCGGAACTGTTTATATAGAAGACCCTGCAGACAAACTCCGTATTATTTCAGATGACATACAAACCAGGTTTCTGAGGTTAGATAATGATTCGCTGGGTGAAGTGAAAGCTGCACTGGAATACAACGATGAAACAAAACACCTGACAGTAAAAGGAAATACACTGAACCAGGAAAACTACCTGGGCTTTGATGCAGATATTTATTTTGGGGGGAAGGCCAAAAACAATCTCATCGCATTAAAGGCCAAAGATTTTGAAATAAAAGTGCTGGAAAGGTTTCTCGGCAATTTATTTTCCAACATGCAGGGGTTCCTGACCGGCGATGTGAACATCAGCGGCGAATTTGACGAACTGAGTGTAACGGGCAACGGCCGGCTGAAGAATGCCGGGCTAAAAGTCAACTTCACGCAATGTTTTTATAAAATACTGGATACGGATATAAAACTGACACCCGCTGAAATTAACCTGGATGGTCTGGTACTCCGGGACACCATTACCGGCAACCCTGTTTACCTGACCGGCGGCATCGAACATCAGTCATTCAAAAAAATGTTTTACAACCTGGATATTTCCACCCGTAAGCCCGGAACCACCGGCGATGGAAATAACCGGCCGGTTCAATTGCTGAATACAGCCTACAAAGACAACAAGCAATTCTATGGCAATGTAAAAGGTACCGGCTCTTTATCGCTGGTGGGGCCGCAGTCCAACATGTTTATGAAGATAGATGCCGTGGCTTCTGAAACAGACAGCAGTTCTGTCACCCTTCCCCCTTCCTCTGGCCGGGAATCAGGTATTGCAGACTTTTTAGTGGAAAGAAAATACGGCCGTGAAATGGCAGCCGGGGATGTGATGGGGGGCAGCACCAATATTATTTATGATGTGGATCTGACAATAAACAAAACACCCATACCCAAAGTGGCCGTGAGGGTGATATTGGATGAACTGACCGGGGATGAGATTAAAGGGAAAGGAAATGGTTCTCTGAATATCCGGTCAGGAACAACAGAGCCGTTATCGCTGCGGGGCAGGTTTGATATAGAAGAGGGAAGTTATGTATTCACTTTCCAGTCATTCTTTAAAAAACCATTTGAGTTAAGAAAGGAATCGGAAAACTATATTGAATGGAACGGCGACCCCTACAATGCCAATATCAGGTTTGAAGCAATTTACAGGGCAGAGAGGGTGAGCTTTGCACCGCTGGCCGAGTTACTGCAACTGAGCAGCAACGCTTCCAATGCGAGAGGCGATGTGTATGTGGTGGCAGCGCTGACAGATAAACTTTTCAAACCGGTCATCAATTTCTCATTGGATTTTCCCAACACCAGTGTGGCTGTTACCGATCCTGAACTGGCCCTGGTGGTGCAGCAGATGCAGAAAAACCCCAATGAAATAAACCGGCAGGTTACTTACCTGATCGTATTCAACAGTTTTGCCCCAAGCGAACTGACCGCCAGTTCGGGCAACTTCTCCGTTGCCAATCTCGGCCTCACCACTATCTCCGGTATCTTCCTGAATGTGATAAGCGACCAGATCAATAAGATACTTGGCAACCTGCTGAAAAGCGATAAGTATAATATCAGCCTCAACACTTCCATTTATAACCGTGGAATTATCAATGCCGGCAACACAAGATTGGAACTTGGAAGCAATATCAATTTTTCCATCGGCCGTTCTTTTTTTAACAACCGCTTCATCGTTTCCACGGGTGTGGGTTTTGATGCCCCGTTGCAGCAGTCTGCTACGCAGCAGGCTTTTTCGCAACAACTGCTGCCCGACGTAACACTGGAGTGGCTTATTAACCAGAGCGGAAGCATCCGGGCATCCTTTTTTTACAGGGAGAATGCAGATTACCTTACTACAGCCACATCCGGCGGCCCGGGTAAAGCAAGAAGGATAGGGGCTAATGTATCGTACCGGAAAGATTTTGACAGGCTGGGAGATATTTTCAGGAGAAAAAAAATAAAACAACAGCCTGTACCGCCTGCTCCGCCAGCCGCAGAAATAAAAGTGGAAGAAGTGCCGAAGAAAGAAAATTAGGATTCGTCGTCAAGTATCTCATGCCCCAGCTTATCCCGTTTGGCCAATAAATATTTTTCGTTGTGAGGATTCGGGTCCACTTCGATGGGGACGTTTTCAACTATCTCAAGTCCATACCCGATCAGGCCCACCCGTTTTCGGGGATTATTGGTCATAAGCCTCAGTTTAGTGATATTCAGTTGCCGCAGCATTTGTGCACCAAGCCCATAATCCCGCTGATCCGTCTGAAATCCTAAATGAAGATTAGCCTCCACCGTGTCCATACCCTGTTCCTGCAGGCGGTAGGCTTTGAGTTTATTCAGCAGGCCGATGCCACGACCCTCCTGGTTCATGTACAATATGGCGCCCTTCCCTTCTGCCTGCACCATCTCCATGGCTTTGTGCAATTGCTCCCCGCAGTCGCAACGCAGCGAACCGAGTATATCGCCGGTAAAGCAGGAGGAGTGCATCCTGACAAGCACCGGCTCATCTTTTTGCCACTGGCCTTTCAGCAAAGCGAGGTGTTCATTGGATGAACTTTTTTCTTTGAAGGCCACTAAAATGAAGTCGCCGTACCGGGTGGGCATGTCCACTCTTACGATTTCCCCGATCAGTGAATCAGTTTTTATCCGGTACTCGATAAGGTCTTTGATGGAGATGATTTTGAAATCAAATCTTTTGGCAACTTCAATCAGTTGGGGAAGACGGGCCATGGTTCCGTCGTCATTCATTATCTCCACCAGCACCCCGCCATATGGCGGATCGAAACCCGCCAGCCTTGCCAGGTCCACTGATGCTTCGGTGTGTCCCGCACGGCGCAGCACTCCTCCTTTTTTGGCCCTCAATGGAAATATATGCCCGGGCCTGCCGAGGTCGGGGGGACTGGTGAGCGGATCAATCAGTGCCTGTATGGTACTGGCCCTGTCGTGGGCCGAGATACCTGTGCTGCAGCCACGACCGAGTAAGTCAACCGAAACAGTGAAAGCGGTCTCATGCAGGGCGGTGTTATTGTTCACCATCAGCTCCAGCCCAAGTTCATCACATCTTTCTTCGGGCAGGGCAGCACAGATAAGGCCTCTTCCATGCCTGGTCATGAAATTGATGACTTCGGGGGTGATATTGCGGGCAGCAGTCACAAAATCACCTTCATTTTCCCGGTCTTCATCATCCACCACTATTACTAATTTTCCCTGTTTTATATCCTGTATGGCACTTTCAATGGAGTCAAACATCAGCTTGTTTTTTGGCAAAAATAGAACAAAGCAACCGGGGTCAGGGTTCAGTCGTTTAGACGCAGCAAAAAAGAGCGGTTGATTGTCATTATAAAGCCCTATTTTTCAACCGGGATTTGTTAATATTTGCCTATATTTATTTTGGAAATAATTCCTTTCTTTGCATCCGAAAACCAATCTATATGCTTAAGAGACTACTCTTTTTGTTTGCTTTAGCCTTTATGGCAAGTCCGTTCTTATTTGCACAGATTACCACTTCAGCCATTACCGGCACCGTTAAAAGCACTACCGATGAGACACTGGTAGGCGCCACAGTAGTAGCCACCCACCTTCCCACCGGAACCAAATACACGACGGTGTCCCGCGGGGGCGGGGTGATCAGGATTGAGAATATGCGTTCGGGCGGGCCCTACCTTATTGAAGTGACCTTTGTGGGCTACGATAAGGAAAAGTTTGAAGATGTTTATCTGCAGTTGGCTGAGTCGTTTATCCTGAATCCGGCGCTCAAAAAAACGGAGACAACGCTGGAGACGGTGGTGCTCACCACCGGCCGCAGAACAGTATTTAACCCCAACAGAACCGGGGCTGTTACCAATATAGGTCTTCGCCAGATTACCCAGGCGCCAAGCATCAACAGGAGCCTGAATGATCTGACCAGGGCGACCCCGCAGTCAAATGGGGCGTCTATCGGAGGCGGTAATTTCCGTCAGAATAATTTTACCATTGACGGCGCTGATTTTAATAACAGTTTTGGTATCGGGGCAAATTTGCCTGCAGGCGGCAGACCCATTTCGCTGGATGCAGTGGGTGAGATATCTGTGAACATCACACCGTTTGATATACGCCAGTCAGGTTTTATCGGCAGTGCCATCAATGCAGTGACCCGTGCAGGGACAAATGACCTTGCCGGGTCTGTTTACCGGTACACAAGGAATGAAAAATACCGTGGCGACCAGGTGGACAAGACAAAATTCATCAGGCCGGTAGAAGAGTTTAAGCAGTGGGGCTTCCGCTTTGGCGGGCCTATTATCAAAAACAAACTTTTCTTCTTTATCAATTACGAAACAGAAACACAGCCCAGAGCTATCCAGACAAACTTTGCTGCAACGGCAGGTGCTCCTTTTGGCAGTTCGCCAAACGTTGCCCGGCCTACAGCGGACTCTTTGAATTTTATCAGCAATTACCTGCTGACCAATTATGAATATGTAACAGGCCCCTATGATAACTATACTCCGGAGATTGAGCAGAAAAAATATTTGGGCCGGCTTGACTGGAATATAAACAGCCGTCACAACCTGGTGCTCCGCTACAGCCAGGTGGAAGGGGGTACTCCCAATTCTTTAAGCAGTTCTACAGGAGGCGCAGGCTTTAATTATCCAACCGGGCTTGGCCGTACCAACAATAATGCATTGTGGTTCAAAAATTCGAACTACTTCCAGGGCGAAAATTTCTATTCGTTTGCAACAGAGCTGAACTCCAATTGGGGTAAAACCTCAAATGTGTTCAGGGCTACTTACACTTACCAAAATGATTCCCGTTCATCCGAAAGCCAGACATTCCCGTTAGTGGATATCATGAGTTCAACCGGCGTGGCAGCCCCGGCTCCGTATACTACTTTTGGTTTTGAGCCTTTTACTTTTGGTAACCTCCGGAAGGTGAAAGTGTATTCCGTGGTTGATAATTTCAGCTGGACCAAAAACAAGCACAGCTGGACGATAGGCGGCCAGTTTGAGCAAAGCGAAACCATCAACGGGTTTCAGCGTTTTGCCACAAGCTACTATGTGTTTAATACCTGGGCTGATTTTGCCAGCGCCTTAAATCCAAACCCGGCCCTGCGGGTGAAACCAAGAGATTTTGTGCTGACATATTCCCTGTCTAAAAATTTTGCACCGGCATTTTCTGCATTTAAGTTCAGGCAGTTTTCACTCTATGGTCAGGATGAGATTGCGGTTACCCGTAATTTCAGACTGACGTTGGGCCTGCGGCTTGATCTCCCCACTTACCCGGGTGTTGATCAGATCATCACTCATCCGCTGGTATTGGCCCAGACTTTTGAAGGAGGGGAAAAAGTTAATACCGGGAACCTTCCAAAGAAAAGATACATGTGGTCACCAAGGATGGGCTTTAACTGGGATGTGTATGGCAACCGCTCACTGCAGATACGCGGCGGAACCGGCATCTTTACCGGCAGGATTCCTTTTGTGTGGATAGTAAGCCAGTCTGGTGATAACGGAATGATCCAGATCACCCAGGCCTTCAACGGACAGACTAATACACCGGGTCCCTTTAACCCCGATCCGGCAGCCTACCGTCCGGGTTCAGTACCGCAGGCCGGTACAATCGTACCCGCTTCAGTAACTGCACTGGCAGAAGATTTCAGGAACCCGCAAACATGGAAATCCAGTATCGCCATGGATACCAGGCTTCCCTGGGGAATCATTGCCAGTGTTGAAGCTATTTTCAATAAGGATTTGAAAACTGCATTTTTCAGAAGCCCGAATTACCAGGTTCCCCAGCCACTTAATGTGGCAGGCTACCCGGATAACAGGCCTATCTATGGGGCAACTGTTCAAACAAGACATATCAATACATTAAACAATGCAGGAGTATTTACTCCCGGTGGAACAGCTGCTTTTAATCCGGTGATAATAGATAATGCACCGAAGTCAAAAGGTTATTATGGCTCATTAACTGTCAAACTTGAGAAGCCTTTCAGCAAAGGATTTACCGGTTCAGTAGCCTACACCAAGTCACTTGCAGCAAACCTTCATGACGGAAGCGGTGATCAGCCACTGGGTACTTACCAAAACACACAGCAGGTGAACTCACTAAATACACCGGCTCTTTCACATGCCGGTTATGTGCTCCCTGACCGCTTTATCGCCACTCTTTCCTACAGAAAAGAGTACCTGAAGCATCTGGCTACCACTATTGCCCTTATTTACCAGGGCTCTGTTGATTACAGGTTCTCTTATGTCTATGGCGCCGACTTCAACCGTGATGGTGTGAACGGGAATGATCTTATCTATATCCCTACAGCCACACAGGTACAGCAGATGCAGTTTGTGGCCCAGGCATTAAACGGGGTAAATTATGATCAACCTACTCAAAGGACCCTTTTTGAAGAGTATATACAGCAGGATAAATACCTCCGCACACACAGGGGCCAATATGCCGAGAGGAACGGGGCCATGGCACCGTGGAGAAACCAGTTTGATGTGAAATTTATGCAGGACCTGTTCACCAAAATTGGCAAATACCGCAATACCCTTCAGTTCACCGTTGATATTTTCAATGCGGGTAACCTGATGAATCCGGCCTGGGGTAAAGGAAAAGCTACCAATGCTACCTCTATCCTGATTCCCCAAAACCAGGCCAGCCTGATACCCGGCGGAAGTGTGGTGCCTACTTTCAGACTGGCAACAGACAGAGGTCAGATGATTACCCGGACATTCAGGGATGTGGTAAGTACGGCTTCTACCTATTCTATCCAGTTAGGGTTAAGGTATATCTTTAATAACTAAGAACTTCCAATTAATAGAAATCCCGTTTCGCTTACAGCGAGACGGGATTTTTTTTTTGAATAAACTCCAGGAACCGAAGATGTAAGAATCAAATTCCAAGTTCCAAGAACCAAATAAATCAGAAATAAAAATTCAAATCGGCCCCTGCATTAAACTATACCATTTGTTTACGCAATGGCGTAAAAAAATCAAAACTTACAATCTTTCGGAGGCTATTTTATTTTTTAATTTGGAGCTTATTTTGATCTTAGAGCCTGGTTCTTGGAGCTTTCATTTCCCCATCCCCATTTTAAAAAATCAGGCATGGCCCTTCCCCAGGTAGCCACATCGTGGTGGCCATCTTCAAGTTCGAGGTAATGGATATCTTTTCCGCTGGCATATCCTTTCGCTTCCAGTTCTTTTATCAGGTCAAGTGTGTCATCAATAGAATCAATAACGCCGTTGCGGTTGCGGTCTTTCGTTTCATCCATATTACCGGTCTGAAAAAAGAATTTCAGCCAGGGATGGTATTGTCCCTTCCGCACCTGCTGATGGATGATGCGGTGTTTGTCATCATCATATGTCTTATCTGTCTGGTCAACACTCCTCCACCATAGCGAGCCGGAAAAAATACCGGCCTTTTGAAATTCTGCCGGGTTGTTCCAGACGATATCCAGCGCCATCAGGCCGCCCAATGAAAAACCTGCAAAGGCTTTTTCACGGAATGAGGTAATGGCGAATTTGCGGCGTATGAAAGGCAACAGCTCCTCAAAAATAAAAGAGGAGTAATTTCCTGCCCGTGCGCCACGGCCTTTAAAATCGGGGTGACCTGCCACGCCATATTCCATTTTTCTTTCGGGTCCGCAATGGATAGCAGCGCAAAGCAGCGGGGTAATGGAATCATCTGCGCTGTACAAAGTTTCCAAAATATCCGCAAGGCCAAGTTTTTCCATATCCTGCCCGTCATTAATCAGCAGGAGGCTTAACTGAGAGGCATCTGTCACATTTTTAGGGAGGTAAAAGTCAATTTTTACATCTCTTGACAGGAACCCGGATTTGACCATATCTTTTTGCACAGGTCCGATAGGACTCTTTCGGAGGATGCCGGATACATTTTCTGTTTGCATGGGGCTTCAAAAATAGGGAAAATATGAGGTCTGGGGACGGAAGTCTGAAGCCAGATGCCCGGAAAGTTTAAATAGTTTGGGGATAGTTTAATGTTAAGAGATTCAATCAGACCTCAGACTTCAGACCTCCGGTTTAATTTGTTTATGTGAGGCTGAAAAAATACATTTGATAAAACCCCGGTCTCAAATAATACTGATTTATTTTACTTCAATACTAAAACTTGTTTATGAAAAAAATTGGAATACTTCACGGTAAGGAGCGGTCATTTCCCGATGCATTTGTGGCAAGAGTTAATGGTAAAAACGCTCCGGGTATTGTTGCCGAGCCGGTACGTATAGATAAAGCAATGCAGGGAGAGCCGAGCGGCTACTCCGTCATCATTGACCGGATATCTCAGGATGTGCCTTTTTACCGGACCTGGCTGAAAAATGCTGCGGTTACCGGCACAGCGGTCATCAACAATCCTTTCTGGTGGAGCGCCGACGACAAGTATTTTAATAACTGTCTGATGACAAAAGTGGGTGTGCCGGTTCCCAAGACAGCGATCATTCCTTCAAGGGAACTGCCGGATGATACATCCAACGAGTCGTTCAGCAACCTGGCCTTTCCTCTTGACTGGGACAACATTTTCAGGTATGTGGGTTTCCCGGCCTATATGAAACCGTTTGCAGGCGGCGGGTGGAAGCATGTGTATAAGCTGACAAGCGCAGAAGATTTTTTCAATAAGCACAGTGAAACAGGACAGTTAGTGATGCTGCTGCAGGAAGAAATCGTATTCACCGAATACTACCGGTGTTATTGTATCGGCGGCAAGTACGTCCGCATCATGTCATATGAACCACGCAATCCGCACCATCTGCGCTATGTGGCTGACTTTAAGCCGGCACCTGAACGGTTTCAGCAGATGACCGATATAGTTCTCCGCATCAACAAATACCTCGGCTATGATTTCAATACAGTGGAATTGGCGGTAAGGGATGGAGTACCTTATGCCATTGATTTTTGCAACCCGGCGCCAGATGCCGAAAAGGCAAGCGTAGGCGATGAAAATTTTGAATGGGTGGTGGAAACAGCTGCCAATTATGCTATTGAAAAAGCGATGGAATGTAAAGAAGGGCAGGATAACCTGACCTGGGGAGAATATGTAAGAAGGGGCAGCAACAAAAGCCCGCTGGTATAAATAGTTCATAGTTTATTGTTTGAGGTTTATTGTTAGGGCGCTGCCATCTGTAAACCACTCATTTTTATTGGAAACCCAACTATAAACTATAAACCAAAAACTATAAACAGCAAGTATGAACCTGAACTATAAAACATTTACACTCGGTGTGGAAGAAGAGTATATGGTGCTTGACCCCAAAACCTTTGAACTGAAAAGTCATGAACAGAAAATTGTGCAGGAAGGGCAGAAGGCCATTAAAGACAAAGTAAAAGCGGAAATGCACCAGGCCGTGGTGGAAGTGGGCACCGATATCTGTGCCGATGCTGATGAAGCCTGGCAGGATGTGTCCACCCTGCGTAAAACGATTGCAGGGATCGCAGACAGCTTGGGTTTTGCCATGGGGGCCTCGGGCACACACCCCTTCAGCCACTGGGAGAGCCAGTTGATAACAGATCATATCCGGTACAATGAAATTGTAAATGAACTGCAGGAAGCTGCCCGCAGTAACCTCATTTTTGGGCTGCATGTGCATGTGGGTATGGAAAACCGGGAGATGGCCAACCACATAGCCAACAGCACCCGCTATTTCCTGCCGCATATTTTTGCCCTCAGCACCAACTCGCCTTTCTGGGAAGGAAGGATGACGGGCTATAAATCATTCCGCACAAAAGTCTTTGATAAGTTTCCCCGTACAGGCATACCAGATGCATTTGAGAGTATCGAAGCGTATGATAATTATGTGAAGCTGCTGATCAAAACCAATTGCATTGACAATGCCAAGAAGATATGGTGGGACCTGCGGGTGCACCCCTTCTTCAACACCGTTGAGTTCCGCATCTGTGATATTCCGCTGACAGTGGATGAGACAATCACTCTGGCTGCCCTGTTCCAGGCTGTATGTGCAAGGATATACATGCTTCGTTCCAGAAACCTGAACTTTATCCAGTACTCGAGGGCACTGCTGAACGAGAACAAATGGAGGGCCAGCCGCTATGGCGTGGATGGCTACCTCATAGATTTTGGCAAAGAAGAAGAAGTAAACACCCGGGCATTAATATATGAGCTGCTGGAATTTTTGGACCCTGTTCTGGATCATTTGGGAAGCAGGCACCGGGTGGCTTATGCAAATAAAATGCTGGAAAACGGAACCGGCGCCGACCGGCAATTAACTGTGTTTGAAAAAACAAAAAGCCTGGCCGAAGTAGCCAAATATATCAGCAGCCAGTACCTGGTGGGAGTCTGATCTACTTCCGGTTAAAATATTTACCGATGGAAATACCCGCAGCACGGTGAAGGACCAGCGGGCCCTCGTCTGTATTTACAATGCTGCCGATACCATGCGTATAATGGGCAAAAATGATAAAGCCACTGCTGGTCTCATATCCAAGATGCAACAGAAGGTTGGCGCCAAAGCGGCCATAATCGGCATAGCTGAATTTCATATTCCTGCTTACTGAACCGCCACCTGTTGTATTGAATTTTTCCTTACCGGACAACTGCACATCAATAGAGGGCCCTGCTTTGATGAAAAAATGACCGTCATTATCGCTGAAATTATATTGCAGCAGGGGAGCCAGTTCAAACGTATGCAGGGTAACGTCATTATCAACAGCTGCAGAATCCGGAGGGAATGATACCCGGTTCAATGTTACTTTGTAACCTTTCATGCTGTAAAAAACCGCTGGTGAGAAAAATAGTTTGCCTTCAAACTGTAGCCGCATAGTGCCGCCCGCCTGGAAGCCAAACCTGCCCTCCGTTTTTTGTTTTATTTTCTTTTCGTTGATATCAAGTATGCTGTACTTGGCACTGGTCATCTGCGGCCCGGCAATAACGCCAAACTCCGTCTGCCCGGAAACCGATAGTATAATCAGAATGGATAAGAAGAGGAGATATGCTTTTTTCATATTTACAGGATGGTATAAGCGATAAAAGTAGCCATTAAATCCCGTTAAAGCAACCTTTTCACTAAAGAAACTGCCACATAGATTCTGCGCTGGGAACCAGTGAAAGAAGGTGGCTAATTAAAATTTTTTAGCGGGGTCCTTTTGGTCAGTGGTATTGTTATAGACCTGTGATTGTCCTTTCGGGATGGACAGGTTTTTCCAGCCTTTATTCTTTATGATTTTGGCGATATAAATAATCTGCCCCACATGGTAGGGGTAGTGGGCCAGTTGCCGGTTGATAGCATCCACAACCGTGAGTTTTTCGCCCCGGATAGTAATATTTTTCTTCAAATCTTTTTTCTTCAGCGATGCAAGGGCAGCGAGAAAGCATTCCCATCCCTTTTCCCAAACCTCCAGCAACTCTTTTTTGGATTGCTGACCGGTCTCAAATTCCGCATCCCGGGTCCGCCATTCTTTTTCGCCATCTTCGGTTAAAAAATTAGTCCAGCGGCTGAACATATTGCCGGCCATGTGCTGAATAATAATGGCAATGCTGTTTGACTCTTCGTTAGGCTGATAATGAAAATCCCAATCATTCAGCTGCTCAAATGTTTTATCGCCAAGGTCTTTGTAATATTTCAGGCGTTTGGTCACTGTACTGAGATAATCTTTTCCAGTTGAACGCATAGTTGTTAATTATTAATCATTAATTAAAACCCTTCCGCCGCATCATCTCCCCGGTTATCGGCAATGGCCTCAAATTTACCGTTTGGCAGCACTTTTATTATTTCAGTTCTACCGATACCGCCCCGCTGTTCAATAACATATCCCATTTTCTGCAGAGCTTCTTTTATATTGACCGGAAAATTTTTTTCTACTTTCAATGTATCCGGCAGCCACTGGTGATGAAACTTGGGTTTATACACCGCATCCTCGGTCGTCATATTGAATTCAAGAATGTTCACTAATGTCTGGAATACCTGGGTAGGAATAGTGGTGCCTCCGGGCGTGCCGACAACAATATAGGGTTTATCGTCTTTCAATACCAGGGTAGGAGTCATGGAACTCAGCATCCGCTTTCCGGGTTTGATGGCATTGGCTTCGCCACCCACAGCGCCATACATATTAGGCACTCCCGGTTTGATGCTGAAATCATCCATCTCGTCATTCATAAAGAAACCGGCGCCGCCAACAACCGTTCTGCTGCCGTATGAGTTATTCAAAGTTGTTGTAACAGCTACCGCATTACCTTCTTTATCAATCACACTGAGATGAGTCGTTTCTTCACTTTCAGTGCGGGGCAATGAACCGGGAGCTATTGCTGTACTCGGAGTTGCTTTATCAGGAATATAAGTTTTCATCCTTTCCTGCAGGTATACATCATTACTGAGCATGGCCACAGGAACTTTATAAAAATCACCATCACCCATATATTCGGCACGGTCTGCAAATGCCCTTCTTTCCACTTCTGTCATCAGTTGTACGGCCTGCACGGAATGAAAACCCATCGCCCCGATATTCCTGTCCTCAATCATTTTCATCATCTGGTGCAGCAGCAAACCACCGCTGCTGGGCATGGGCATTCCCACAATTTTATATCCTTTATAGCTGAACGAATGCGGTGTCCTGAATTTTGCTTTGTAATTTTTCAAATCATCATAGCCGATAATGCCGCCGCCCCTTTTCATTTCCTCCACAATCAGCCTGGCCGTTTCTCCTTCATAAAACCCGGTCTGCCCTTTTTCTTTTATCCGCTTAAGTGTATTTGCCAGATCGGTCTGCACTAATGTATCACCTGCCTTCCATGCGTCTTTTACAAATACAGGCATAATGGTATTCAACTTTTTCAAATCATCCTGCAGCCCGTTCAGCGACTTTGCTTCTCTTTCGCTGACAACAAACCCTTTTTCTGCCAAATCAATTGCCGGCTGAATTAATTTTTCAAAAGGAAGCTTTCCGTATTTATGTGAAGCAAATAGTCCTGCTACGGTTCCCGGAACGCCGGATGATAAATGACCGTCCTGGCTTTTGTCAGTTCTTGGCGTGCCATCCGGGTCTATGTACATATCCCGGTGTGCAGCTCCGGGCGCCATCTCCCGGTAATCTAATGCTAACAGTTCACCATTGCTCAGCCCCGCCACCATGAAACCACCGCCCCCCAGGTTTCCTGCATTCGGATACACAACAGCCAATGCCAGTTGCGTGGCGATGGCTGCATCCACAGCATTGCCGCCTTGTTTTAAAATTTCAACACCCACTTTGCTGGCCAGCGGATGGGCTGATACCACGGCGCCATTATCAGCCGTTATTTTCTTCTGAATGGTATAATGGTAAGGGTCAATAGTTACAAAAGGCGCTGAAGATTTTTGCGGCGGCTTGCAGGAAAAAACAATGGCAACTGCTAAAAGAAGTAAAAAGTGTCTGAATAATATTTTCTTCATCATTGATAGTATAAAAACATCAATAAAACTACAGAAATAAAGCCATTTACCGCTGACCAAAAAAGCTGTTTTATTCAGAGGCCGTTTGTTATCTTTCCGGATAAATTAAAAAATATGCTTCGCAAGGTCTTTGTGGGTTTCCTGTTTTCTTTCATCGCCGTTTATACCACAGCACAGCCGAAATCGCCCGAAGAATTTTTGGGATATAAAGTGGGCGCCCGCTATACCCCGCACTGGAAAATTGTGAACTATTTTAGCCATGTGGCCGCCAGTTCACCCGCCGTTATGAAACTGGAGCAGTATGGCGAAACCAACGAAGGCCGTCCGCTCTTGCTGGCCTTTATCTCTTCCGCAGAAAACATCAGGAATCTTGAAGCCATCCGGCTGAACAATATGCAGCTTGCCAACCTGGCTAAAGACAGGATGGCGCCGAACGAGGAAACTGCTCCTGCCATCGTATGGCTTAGTTATAATGTGCATGGCAGTGAACCGGCCTCTTCTGAGGCGGCATTGCTAACTGTTCATGCATTTGTCAATCCTGCTGATACCAAAACGAAAGAATGGCTGAAAAATACAGTGGTCATCATTGACCCCTGCCTGAACCCCGACGGCCGTGACCGGTATGTGAACTGGTTTAATTCAGCTGTTGGCGAAAATTACAATGCGAATGCCCTGGCAAGAGAACACCGGGAACCCTGGCCACAGGGAAGAACCAACCATTATAACTTTGACCTGAACCGTGACTGGGCCTGGCAAACACAGGTGGAAAGCCGTCAGCGCATGAAGCAATACCTGCAATGGATGCCCCATGTGCATGTGGATTATCATGAGCAGGGTTACAATGAGCCCTATTATTTTGCACCGGCCGCTGAGCCTTTTCATGAAGTGATAACTCCCTGGCAGCGGGAATTCCAGACAACCATTGGCAAGAATAATGCAAAGTATTTTGATGCCAATGGCTGGCTTTACTTTACAAAAACCCGGTTCGATTTATTCTATCCTTCCTATGGTGATACCTATCCCACTTTCAACGGCTCAATCGGCATGACCTATGAGCAGGGTGGTATTTCAGGCGGCCTTGCTGTGGTAACAGAGGAAGGCGATACGCTTACACTCGAAGACAGGGCCATGCACCATTTCGCCACTTCGCTGAGCACCGTGGAGGCTGCTTCGCTGAATACCGGTAAACTGATAAAGGAATTCAGGAAATATTTTAATAATGCTGTCAGTAACGGAGTGGGGGAATACAAATTTTATGTAATAAAAAATGAAACCAAAGATGTCCAGCGGATTGATAAGCTGCTTGATCTGCTTGACAAGAACGGGATACAATATTCTTCAGGAAGCGGAACTGGCAAAGGCTATAACTATCACAACGGCAAAGAAGAAACTTTTTCTTTAAGCAATAATGATATTGTCATCAGCGCATACCAGCCCCGTTCTGCCATGGTGAAGGTTTTGTTCGAGCCCAAATCCAAACTTTCTGATTCTGTTACTTACGACATCACCGCATGGGCCCTGCCGTATGTGTATGATGTAAAGGCATACGCTTCAAAAGAAAAAATTGCCATCGGCGGAAATGTTACAAGGGTAAAAGCAGCAAATGCTGAAACCGATTACGGGTATGTGATGCCATGGAACGGGGTAAGGACCGTGAGGGCAACCGGGCAACTGCTGCAGAAAGGAGTTTTGCTGCGCTATGCGGAAGCCCCTTTTGAACTCAACGGAATTAAATTCGACCGTGGCGCCATTATCATTTTAAAGACATCCAACAGGTCGCATGGAAAAAACTTATGGAATACAGTAAGAGGAATCGCTGATGCTAACAATGTGCAGTTGTATCCTGTAAGCAGCGGCATGGTGGACAAAGGCGCTGATTTTGGCAGCGACATGGTACATCCGCTGAAAGCGCCAAGGATTGTGATGATTACCGGAGATGCCATCAGCACCACAGCGGCAGGCGGTATCTGGAGCTTCTTTGAGCAGGAACTGGATTACCCGCTTACGCAGGTAAGTACCGGCGATATACAGCGGATTGACTGGAGTAAAGTGGATGTGCTGATAATGCCCGACGGCAACTACCGGTTTTTAAGCGATAAGGATATGACTGAAACTTTTAAAGACTGGATAAAGAAAGGAGGAAGAGTGGTGGCGCTCGAAAATGCAGTGGCACAGCTGGCCAAAGCTGAGATCGGAATGAAAATAAAGAAGGCCGGTGAAGAGGATAAGAAGGACAAAGAGAGCAAAGGAGATTATGATGCGCTGAAAAGATTTGAAGACCGGGAACGGGATGCCATCTCGGGAATCACTGCCGGTTCTATTTATAAAGTGGAACTGGACAATACCAACCCGCTGGCTTTCGGCTATCCTGATTATTATTATACATTGAAACAGGACGATAACCTGTATGAATTTTTGGGGGAAGGAGGATGGAATGCGGGAGTGATAAAAAAAGATAACCAAATTGCAGGCTTTGTGGGTGCAAGATTAAAAGCAAAGCTGAAGGATGGGTTATTGTTGGGTGTGCAACGCATGGGCAACGGCAGTGTGATATGCCTGTCGGACGATGTGCTGTTCCGGAATTTCTGGGAGAACGGGAAGCTGCTTTTCTGCAATGCGATATTTATGACGGGGCTCCGTTAACGGTTTCATAGTCTTGTATGAACGGAAACAACCCTTCCCGTACATAACTTATATTCGCTGAATAATCTGACTGAATGAAGAAATTTTTGATTTTGGTAATGGCCCTTTGCCAATTGGTTATTGCCGGTGCCCAGGCGCCGGTCAGCTGGTCGTCTGCTGAAATGTACCAGGCCCTCCGCAAACTGAATGTGCTGGGTTCAGTTTTATATGTGGCGGCACACCCTGATGACGAAAACACCCGTTTGATTTCTTATCTGTCGAAAGACAGGCTGTACCGCACCGGTTATCTTTCTATGACAAGGGGCGACGGCGGCCAGAACCTCATTGGTGATGAACAGGGCATTGAATTAGGTTTGATAAGAACACAGGAATTACTGGCTGCAAGAAGGGTGGACGGGGGCGAGCAATTCTTTACAAGGGCTTATGATTTTGGCTATTCCAAAACGGCCAGTGAAACATTTGCCAAATGGGACAAGGAAAAAATATTGGGTGATGTGGTATGGGTGATCCGGAAATTTCAGCCGGATGTCATCATCAACCGCTTTCCGGAAACAGGCGAGGGCGGGCATGGTCATCACACTGCATCCGGCATTTTGACCAATGAAGCCTTTGCAGCCGCAGCAGACCCGAACCGTTTCCCTGAGCAACTGAAATACGTTACTGTATGGCAGGCTAAAAGAGTGTTATGGAATACATTCAATTTTGGCGGCAACAATACTACAAGGGAAGACCAGTTAAAGATTGATGTGGGAGGATATAATCCATTGCTGGGGAAAAGCTATGGTGAAATATCTGCCCAGAGCCGCAGTCAGCATAAAAGCCAGGGTTTTGGCGTGCCTGCCACGAGGGGAGAGGCGCTGGAATATTTCAAAGCTACCAAAGGCGACCAGCCGGTGAATGATTTGATGGATGGAATTGATTTGACATGGAAAAAGATACCGGGTGCTGATAAAGTGGCGGCTGCGGTTGATGACCTTATTAAAAATTTTGACTTGCTCCACCCGGAGAAATCGGTGGAGGGATTGGTGCAGTTATACCAAATAATGAATAACCTGCCGGATAGCTACTGGAAGGCACAAAAGCTGCAGGAAGTTTATACCTTAATTGCACAGTGCAGCGGTTTGTTCCTCGATGTCACCGCTTCCGAACAATTTGCTGTGCAGACTGATTCCGTCCGTTTCAATTTTGTATTTAATAACCGCCTCGGAACTGATGCAATGCTGCAAAAAATAACAATTGATAATTTTGACAGCAGTTTTTCCCGTACACTGGAGAAAAATAAAAATGTCAGCTTTTCTAAAACACTGCTGGTACCCTCCACCAAGCCCATAACACAACCTTACTGGCTTGCCGGAAAAATGGAGGAGGGTTACTTTAATGTTACTGACCCGGTGCAGATCGGTCAGCCGGATGCAGACCCGGCTTATAATGCCTTTATTCAAATTAAGGTTTACGGAGAACTGGTTAGTTTCATACGGCCGGTGAAATACAAGTTTACAGACCCGGTAAAAGGAGAACTGTACCAGCCATTAGTAGTGATACCACCTGTCCTTATTTCTCCCGATGAAACTGTGAAGATCTCAAAAAACAATTACAATTTTGAGGGGGTGCTGAATATGACCGGGAAGAAAAAAGGTTTTCAGACATCCATCAGTGATGTGGGGAGAGAACAGACGGATATTGTAAAAGTGCAGTACAGCCCCGACAGACTCCTGTTTGAGGAAAAGAACAAATCAATCCCTGTCAGTTATTCAATTCAGGCGAACAGGGATAACGAATATCATTTTGCTGTGGATGCCAATAACGGACGCAAGGATCTGTATCATGTGGGTATGAGGGAAGTGAAATATGACCACATTCCCAATATCAACTATTTCACTCTGGCATCCGTAACTAATAAGAAGCTTGACCTGAAGACCTATGGCAAAAAAATCGGCTATATCACCGGAGCCGGCGATAAAATACCGGAAGCCTTGGAGCAAATGGGTTTTGAAGTGACATTGCTGGGCAAAAAAGAACTTTCAAAAAATAACCTGAACCAGTTCGATGCCATTATCACCGGTGTGCGGGCTTACAACACACACGACTGGATGAACAACTACTATGACAAGCTCATGAAGTATGTGCATGAGGGCGGCAACCTGATCGTTCAGTACAATACCAGCAGTAATCTTGGACCGGTAAGGGCAAAGATCGGCCCCAATCCCTTTACCATCACCCGTACAAGAGTAACGGATGAGAATGTTGCAGTAACCTTATTGAAGCCGGAACACCCTGCTTTTAATTTTCCCAATAAAATAACTGATGAGGACTTTAAGGGCTGGATACAGGAACGCAGTATTTATCACGGCAGCGATACTACCGGTAAATTTGATAAGCTGATTGGCATGGCCGACCCCGGTGAAAAGTCAGACGATGGCAGCCTGCTGGTAACCAAACATGGCAAGGGTTGGTTTACCTATACCGGCCTTGTGTTCTTCCGGGAATTGCCTGCCGGTGTACCGGGTGCTTATCGTTTACTGGCCAATTTAATCGCACTGAATAAAAAGAAGGGTTTCTGATGGCAGAGCAAAAAAAAGGCATTACAAAAAACGAAATAGCGTATGTTTTAGCCATCATACTGGGTTTGATCATCGGTATCTTAATCAAGAGAATAAAAATAGGTGTCATGATCGGTTTGGTACTTTGTGTGCTGATCGGTCTTTCAACCATCATGCGGTTTACAAGAAACAAATGAACTCACCTGATAACGATAAGGCCCCATTTTTCAAAAGCTGGACAGGCTGGTATGTGTTTGTTATCGCCTTCCTGGTGTTACTGATCATATTGTTTTATTTCTTCACTAAACGGTTTGCATGAGCCAGCCCGATTGGATAGTACTGATCGTAACACTGCTGGCCATTATTTCATATGGCTTGTATAAAAGCCGTACTTCTCATAATCTCGATGGTTATTTTCTGAGCAACCGCAGTTTGCCCTGGGGCCTGGTGCTGCTCAGCATCATGGGTACACAGGCCAGCGCCATCACTTTTCTTTCGGCGCCGGGGCAGGCCTATACTGACGGGATGCGGTTTGTGCAGTATTATTTTGGCTTGCCGCTGGCGATGGTCGTTATCTGTATCTTTTTTGTTCCCATTTTCCGGAAACTGAAAGTGTACACGGCCTACGAATATCTGGAGACCAGGTTTGATAATAAGACAAGGACACTCACTTCGTTTTTGTTTTTACTGCAAAGGGGGCTCTCCACCGGCATCAGTGTATTCGCACCTTCCATCATCCTTTCCTCGCTTTTTGGATGGAATATTTATTACACCAATATCCTGATGGGCGGGCTGCTGATCATTTATACCATGAGCGGCGGCGCCAAAGCCGTTGCTTATACACAGCAATTGCAGCTGATCGTCATTTTCACCGGGATGTTCCTGGCAGCCTATATGGTGGTGAACATGCTGCCCGATAATGTAAGCTTTACCGACGCATTGCATGTAAGCGGAGAAATGGGTAAACTGAATGTGATCACCACCGGCTTTGAGAACGGGAAGTTCAACTGGAGCGACCAGTATAACCTGCTGAGTGGAATAATAGGCGGTTTTTTCCTGGCGCTATCTTATTTCGGTACCGACCAGAGCCAGGTAGGGAGATACCTCACTGCAAAATCCCTGAAAGAAAGCCGGATGGGGCTGCTGATGAACGGGCTGGTGAAAGTGCCCATGCAGTTTGCCATCCTGCTGATTGGGGCCCTGGTCTTTACCTTTTACCAGTTTAATAAGGCGCCGGTCTTTTTTAATGATGTCCAGGTAAAAAAACTGGAGCAGTCCGTTTACAAAGATTCATTTTCGCTTGTCAACAAGCAGTATGATGCCATCACCCTGCAAAAACAACAGGTGGTTACTGATTACGCTGCTGCAAGGGATAATAATGATAAAGTATCGGCAGCAACAAACATCACCCGGTTACAAAACCTCCAGCATGTATCTGACAGCTTGCGCAAAAAAGTAAAGGGCTGGCTCAATAAAAAAGAAGTAGGAGGGGATGGGAACGATACCAACTATATCTTTCTCCGGTTTGTTGTTGACCACTTGCCTGTAGGACTTGTAGGGCTTCTCATAGCGATCATATTCCTCGCCTCCTGGGGAAGTATTGCTGCCGCCATCAACTCCCTTGCTTCCTGTTCAATGGTTGATTTTCATAAAAGGTTCACCAAAAAGAAGGAAAGCGGTGAGGATGAATACCAGCTTTCCAAATGGTACACCCTGGGCTGGGGTATTTTCTGCATCGTGGTAGCCATGTTCACCTACAATATCGGTAACAGCCTGATAGAAGCGGTGAATGTGCTTGGCTCACTGTTTTACGGGGTGATACTGGGGGTCTTCCTTGTCGCATTCTTTTTGAAACAGATCAAAAACGGGCATGTGGTGTTCTGGGCGGCTGTGCTGTCAGAGCTGCTGGTATTAACTGTTTTTCTCCTGACCAAACAAGGTGTTTTCAAAATGGGTTTCTTGTGGTTGAATCCCATTGGGGCTTTTGGTGTAATCGTTATTAGCATCATACTTCAGCCTTTGTTCAGGCAAAAAGAAAACCCTGCCATATAGACAGGGTTTTCTTTTTGTGAAGTCGGGGAACGGGCTATCTTTTTACTTCAATGTCTTCATTATATCCTCATTCTGCTTCACAAAATCCGGGAACTTGGTCTCGGTGGCAATACGAATCGCATTTTTGGCGGCGGCCATGGCATCTTCTTTCTTACCCATCTTGGCCAGTATCTTAGTTTTCAGTGTATGCACCCAGGGCTGGGCGTTAGGGTTGGCTTCCACGGCTTTGTTCACCCAGGTAAGCGCCTGGTTCAGGTCCTTGCCGTTATCAAAATAGTAAGAGGCGGCGCCATAATAAGGCCTGTTATCCTTGGTCATGATGTTATCAATGGACTTCATCACTTTGCTGTCCACATCAGCGCTGATAGGGAATGCGAGGTAAACATTGTCCCACATGAGGCTCAGGTTGCAGCTGCTGCTTTTCATATCATCAAAACTGATGGTGAATGTTTCGATCGGGAAGGGAAGCTGCATGGGAGAAGCCTTTACCCTTACCACATCCTGGTCCTGTTTGTAAGCATCCGGGGCTGTCACATCAGTTTGTTTGCTGATGATGATGGTCCACTCTTTTGCATCAGGGATGGTGAGAAGGCCATATTTGCCGGGAGCCACTTTGGTTCCGCCGATCATCACTTCCTCGCCAAAGCTGAGGGTAGTGGCTTGGTTGGCGCCGGTCCGCCAAACCTGTCCGTAAGGCACCAGGTCGCCAAATACTTTGCGGCCCTTGATACCCGGACGGGAATAAGAAAGTTCGATACTGGACAGCCCGAAATTCTGTTTCAAAGTTTGTGTGGGGCTTGGCTGTGGTGTGCTCAGTGTTTGTGCATCTGAAATAAAAAAGGCAAATGCAGCAATGGCTGCGGTAAAAAGTTTTTTCATACAAGCATTTTTTTAGAGAAGGCAAAGGTAGGGGAAGGGAGGGATAGTCTGGAGTCAGGAGTCGTTAGTCGGGAGTTGATAGTGATAGCCGGTATTCTGGGGTTGGGAATTAATAGTTGGGAAATATCAGCTTTGGAACAGATCTGACTTCAGGCCTCAGAAGTTAATTGTCACAGTAGTTCTGCCTTTTTTGCTGGCATTTCGTCTCCACTTAGGGCCTTCTTTTACCAGGCGGATGGCTTCTTTGTCGCAGGAGGAGCAGAGTGATTTCTCCACCCGGATATTCACCGGTTCACCGTTCTTATCCACTTCAAATGAAACCTCAACGGAGTTGTTGTCATTGGCTTTCTGCTGTTTGAAGTCTTCCGGTACATTCAGGGGATTGGCGAGGTAGCTGTCATATTTCTCCCAGCCGTCTTTGGGTTCGGGTTCTATTAGTTTTCTGTTGTTATCACTTGGCCGGTTTTTTGAATTAGGACCTTTGGGAATAACTATTTGGGCTAGACTTTTGTCTTCCTGCATCACCACTTTATTGCCGGCGATGTCATTTCTCAGCTGTATATTATTGTTATCATAACCCAACGAACGAATCTGTACATTCAGCACAGAATCTGCAGAAGTAAGAACGAAATTGCCATTGGCGTCCGTGTAAGTGCCCACATTATCCTGTACATTGGTCACATTGGCAAAGGGCAATCCTGTATTGGCGCCGTCAGTCACCCGGCCGCGGAAAGTATTCATTTGCTGCCTGCGGTAATTCTGATCATCTGCCTGCTTATTAAAAGTAAACGCCCTGCTGTTTTTGGAATCATCCGACTGCTGTGTGGCCGCTTCATCCCGCATCACATCTTTATCTGCTTCCCTTTTTTTTGTAGCAGCCGGAGCTTTTGTTTTCACATCTTCTTTTACAAGGCCTTTGTCGGTAATACTTCCTCCAGATCTCTCCAGGCTTTCTGTTTTTTCAGCAGCTTTTACGGGGGCACTCACCACCGGTTGGTCACCGGCGCCTGAAACAGGTTTTGTTTCATCAGCTGGTTTATCGGTTTCACCCCTGGTTTCTGTTGCTGCTGCACCCGGAAGAACTTCATTTTGCCCTTTTGCACCTGCGGTGGTTGTTTTGTTATCCTTTACCGGCGGTTGCACCTGATCAGTGCTTGTAGTTGTAGTAGTGCCGGGTGTCTGGTCTTTAAAAGTTGAAGTGGTATTGCCGGAGATGGAATCAGGCGCTTTTACTTCTTCTTTCGTTGTTTTTACCTGGGCCACTTCTGCTTTCTTGTCATTAAAGGCAAACTGGTAAACCAGCAAGCCTGCACCTGCTAAAACAACAATCATTGCAGCTGCTCTCAGGAATGGCGTCCAGAATTTCCTGCCGGGATGCATCGAAACTACTTTTGTCCCCTCCACTTTTTCAGCCAGTTTTTTCTTTAGCTCATCGATGTCTGCTGATGCATTTACGCCAGCAACAGCATATCCCTCCAGCGCATCTGCAAGGAAGGGGTCATCCAGTGCGGCTTTTTCCAGGTCATGCCTTTCTTTGGCAGAAAGCTGGCCTTTGTGATATTTTTCAATATCCGCTGCGGTGAAATGTTTTATATTATTATCTGTTGCCATTTGTTTTTAAAAAATACAAGAAACAAGATACAAGAACCAAAAAATAAATAAATACCCAAAATACAAATCTCAAATTCGAAGCCCTGGCTAACGACTAAGGACTAACGACTCCTGACTCCACCTTCTCCATACAATTCTTCAAATTCCTTCTCCCGTTCTGTATCAGGCTCCGCACCTGGTTCCAGTCCTGGCCGGTTATTTCGGTTATCTCGTTATAACATTTTCCTTCGAGGTAAAAGAGCTTTACGGCTTCCCGCTGCTTGTCTGTCAGTGTGCCGAGGCAGTATTCCAGCTTTTTGAAATTCTCCTCTTTTTCCAATACGCCATTCAGATGCACATTTTCTTCCGATTGCACAAGTTCGGTTTTAAGCTCCACCGTTTTCATATTCCTCGGCGTCCGCAACTGCATCAGGCAATGGTTTTTGGCCACCTGGTGAAGCCAGCCTTTGAAATTGTCCACTTCATGCTTTTTCAATTTTGATACCAGTTCTTCAAAGATCTGCATCACACTGTCTTTTGCTGTTTC
>JBQTHS010000059.1:0-46152 GCA_052389635.1 Bacteroidota bacterium
ATCGCCCTTGACAGCGCCCATGGCCACAGCAAAGGGGTAATTGCCGCATTGAAAAATGTAAAGAAGAATTTCAGGAACATCAATGTGATTGCAGGCAATGTAGGAACCGCTGCCGGGGCAAAAGCATTGGCAGAAGCAGGCGCTGATGCCATCAAAGTAGGTATCGGGCCCGGCTCCATTTGCACCACAAGAATTGTTGCCGGCGCCGGTGTGCCGCAGCTCACCGCCATCATGGAAGCTGCTTCGGTGCTGAAAGAAAAAAATATTCCGCTGATCGCTGATGGCGGTATCCGCTATACCGGTGATATGGTGAAGGCCCTGGCGGCCGGCGCCAATTGTGTAATGATGGGGAGCATCTTTGCCGGCACCGAAGAAAGTCCTGGTGAGACCATCATCTACGAAGGAAGAAAATTCAAAGAGTACCGGGGCATGGGTTCACTGGGCGCTATGGCCACCGGCAGCAGCGACCGCTATTTTCAGGATGTGGAAGATGAAGTAAAGAAATTCGTTCCCGAAGGAATTGAAGGCCGGGTAGCATATAAAGGATTTGTAAAAGAAATTGTTTACCAGTTCACCGGCGGACTGCGGGCCGGCATGGGTTATTGCGGCGCCGCTTCTATTGACGAGTTACAGCAGGCAGGTTTTGTGAAGATCACTAATGCCGGAATGAAAGAAAGCCATGCACATGATATTGAGATAACGAAGGAAGCGCCGAACTATAGTCGCAAATAGTTCATAGTTAGAAGTCGTTTGTCCATTGTCAAAAGCAATGGATGTTCAAGCCCGCGACAAACGACTACTCTTCCATCACTTCAAAAACAATCACCTGTTTTTTATAGGCCTTCACATGGATGCCATTGAGAAAAGCAGGCTCCCATTTTTTGGCTTTCCTTATCACCCGCACTCCTTCTTCTTCCAACCCGTAGCCATGGGCAGTTAACGGTGTGATCTCGCTGATGCTGCCGTCTGTATCCACCACAAAACGGATAACCACTGAGTAGCGGCCTGCCGGTGCGCCGTTATTTACCGGTACTTCGCCGTTCAGGTTTGTTTCCAAAAATTTTTTCCAGTTGCCGTCGTATTTGGCATCTATATCCACTGTTTCAGCGGGGCCTGTTTCCCGGTTTGCTTTAACATCAATAATGCCTTTGTCGCCATCCATATCAGCGGAACCCGGATCCACTTCGCCTTCATCCTCCTTTCCTTCTTTGGTTTCAGTATCAATCTTTGAAAGGTCCAGCTCTGTTGTTGAAGGGGGCGGTGTTTCCGGTTGCTCTACAATCTCCGGTTCAGTAAACTGCACAGTCTGCACTTCCGGTTCCTGCGGTTTGGGTTTCTCCGGTTCGGGAAGTTTTTCGGGTTTTTTCTCATCTACCAGGTCAATGATATCATGTGCCCCGGAAATGCGGTATTGGTTCTCATTCTTCTTGCTTGAATTGGCCAGCAAAAAACTGCCAAAGGCTAGTGCGATGATGAGCCCGGTAAGCAGCAGGGCTTTTTTGATACGTTGATTATACTTTTTACGGAGTTCATAAGCGCCGTAATCTTTGTTACGGCCGTCAAAGATGATATCAATCAGCGGGGCTGATAAAATGTGATTGGTTTGCATGGTTTAT
This sequence comes from Bacteroidota bacterium, assembly GCA_052389635.1. Classification (GTDB taxonomy): domain Bacteria; phylum Bacteroidota; class Bacteroidia; order Chitinophagales; family Chitinophagaceae; genus JJ008. The sequence goes on from JBQTHS010000059.1 coordinate 1,617, forward strand.
ACTTTACATAATCAGACAGCAGGGCATTTTATTTCCACAAAACTTTGCGCCTTCGTTTTAAATTTTAAATAAAACTCCGGCGCATACAGTATTTTTATGGAAACTTCTATTACGGGCATCGGCGCAGGTTATTTTTCTTTTAATGCTGGTTCGACAGCCCGATTTAAAATCAAAAGTTTAATTTTGACATCAAAGAATTCAATATGGGAAATACACTCATGGCCCGGAGAAATAAACTGTATAGCTATTTGCGGGTGGCTGATGAAAAGAAAATAAATGCCATTTATAACCTGCTGGAAGATGAGATAGAACAAACCAGTAAATGGTGGGAAGGCAAAAAATTTCTGACCGAACTTGACAGCCGGGACAAATCCCTCACATCCGGGAAAGATAAAGGCGTTACCGTTCAGCAGGCAAGAAAGGCCATCGAAAAGCTTCGCACTGAAAAATATGGCCGGGCATGAGCTTCGCTTCTGTCATTTCAGTAAAGGCGCAAAAGGAATTAAACACTTCCTGGGAATGGTACGAGGAACGGCAAAAGGGGCTGGGTGACCGTTTTGCAGATGAGGTATTCAAAAACATTTTCCTTATTGAGAAAAATCCTGAACGCTTCCCGGTAAGAATAAAGAATTTTCGGGAAAAGCCGCTTTGGCTTTTCCCTTTTGTGATCATTTACAAAATTGTTTACAGCAATAAGTCTGTAAGGATACTATCCGTATTCCACACATCCCGAAACCCAAAAAAGAAATAATCAACACACCTGCTTGAAACGCTTTACCAACCTTTTTATCGCTATGGCCTGCGGCCTGCTGCTCTTTGCCGCCTGGCCGGTATCGCCGTTTACTTTGCTCATTTTTGTGGCATGGGTGCCCTTGTTATGGCTGGAATCAAAAGTGCAGAGCCGCAAAAAATTCTTTGGCCTCACTTACATCTGCATGTTCATCTGGAATGTGTCCACCACCTGGTGGATATGGAATGCATCGGCTCCCGGCGCTCTCGCCGCATTTTTCGCCAACAGCTTCATCATGTGCCTGCCCTGGCTGGGATACAAAGTGGCGAAAAAATGGCTCGGTGATACCATGGGTTATATTTCCCTCATCGCATTCTGGATCTGCTTTGAATACATCCATCTGCAGGACTGGGGCCTCAGCTGGCCCTGGCTCACCCTCGGCAATGCTTTTGCCACCCATCCCAACTGGGTGCAGTGGTATGAATATACCGGTACAAGCGGCGGCACATTGTGGATATGGCTGGTGAATATTTTTTTATTCCTCCACCTGAAAAACAATTTTAACCGCACCGCTGCAAAAAAATATAAACACCTCCTTACTGCCCTTCTGCTACTTATCGTTCCGGTGGCTGTTTCGCTTTTTGGCTTCAGGTCAGGGAAAACAGATGGTGAAAATGCAACAGGCACCAACATCGTGGTGGTGCAGCCCAACATAGACCCCTATGAAAAAGTTTCCACCGGTACGTTTGAAGCGCAACTGCAAAAGCTGATCGTCACCACGGAAAAAGAAATGGATGAATACACCCGCCTGGTGGTATGGCCGGAGACAGCGCTCTACATGGAAAACCGGATCAATGAAACAGAGATGAAAGAAAATTTCTTCCTTGACCCGCTCTGGAGTTTTTTAAGAAGGCACACCAATATCAGTTTATTCACCGGTATTGAAAGCTACCGGGTGTTTGACAAGGCCACCAAAACATCAGAAGAGTTTAACGGTTTTCATTTTGAATCATACAACGGCTCGGTGCTGCTCGACAGCAGCGGCGCTTTGGCTTTCTATCACAAGTCCATGCTGGTGCCGGGGGTGGAAACCCTGCCCTGGTTCCTGAAATTCCTGGGTAAATGGTTCGACAAGTTTGGCGGCACAACGGCAGGCTATACCAAACAAACAGAGAGAACAGTGCTGGCAGAAAAGCACGGATATAAAATTGCTCCTTCTATCTGCTATGAAAGTGTGTATGGCGATTTCATGCGGAAGTATGTAAAGAACGGGGCCAATCTTATCTGCATCATCACCAACGATGGCTGGTGGAAGAAAACACCCGGGCACAAGCAGCACATGAACTATGCAAGGCTCCGGGCTATTGAAACAAGAACCTGGGTTGCCCGCAGCGCCAATACCGGCATCAGTTGTTTTATTGATCCGCAGGGACGGGTGATCAACCCCCGGCCCTATGACACGCAGGCAGCGATCAAACTTTCCATTAGTACGGAGAACAGCCAAATTTTTTATGTAAAGCATGGAGATCTGCTTTCAAGGATCATGACGGGACTTGCAGCATTGTTACTGGCCTGGGTGATATACCTGAAACTGATAACCCGGTTTCTTAAAAAGAAATTTCCTGCTTTGCAAACAGAAGATTCACCGCAGAGAACCCGCCTGTCGGACGGGCAGGCATGAGTTAAAGAGATTTCGCAGAGGGCTACTCTGCGCCAACTCTGCGTTCTCCAGTTCTCTGCGGTAAAAAAATGCATAAAGAACTTATATACCAAAACAAAAAAATCCACTACAGCAGATTTGGCAGCGGCAGCCACGTCATGCTCATTCATGGCTTTGGCGAAGACGGTGAAATATGGAGTGCCCAGATAAATTTTTTAAAAGATAAATTCCGGCTAATCATTCCTGATCTGCCAGGCTCCGGGAGGTCGGAGATCATTGATGATATGAGCATGGAAGGAATGGCCGAAGTCATCCATACCATCATTCACGAAGAAAATATTGATGCCTGCCCTGTTATCGGCCACAGCATGGGTGGCTACATTACCCTTGCCCTCGTAGAAATGTACCCGAACCATGTATCTGCCTTTGGCCTTTTTCACTCCACTGCCTATGCAGACACGGAAGAAAAAAAAGCCACCCGCCGCAAAGGAATAGAGTTCATCAACCCAAACGGCGCTTTTGAATTTTTTAAAACCAGCATACCCCACCTTTTTTCCCCTTTATCCAAATATGAAATGCCGGAAAGCATTGGCGAATTCATACGGCAGCAGCACAACTTTTTGCCGGAAGCCCTCGTTTCTTATTACGGGGCCATGATGCAGCGGCCCGACCGGACGGAAATGTTACGAAAAAGCGCTGTGCCTGTACTATTTATCATGGGAAAATACGATGTGGCTGTGCCGCTGACAGATGCCCTTGAGCAATGTCATCTGCCCGGAATATCGTACATTCACATCCTTCGGAAATCCGGCCATATGGGCATGATGGAGGAGCCGGGGGAAAGCAACAGGATTTTGGAGAAATTTTTGCTGGAAATATGATCATTAGTAGCAGATAATCCTATCAATGAAACGATTTTTACCCGCCATATTTGCTTTTGTTCTGTTGTCGGGATCGGCCGATGCAGCCCATATCAAGGGTGGTTTCTTCACATACCGCTATTTAGGACCCGGCAGCGGAACAAATCTCAGGTATCAGATTACACTGACGGTGTACATGCTTTGCAACCCCTCTCCGGGTCAGCTTAATAATCCAATCAACTTTACCATTTTCAATGCTGGTAATAATCAGTTCATTCAGGATGTAAGTGTCCCTATTACAAATCAATACCAGCTTTCTAAAATTTATGACGAGCCTTGCATAACAGGTAACGAAACAGGTTGTTATTACGAGATTGTTATCTATAATCTTCCATCAATTGAATTACCCTCCACCCCTCAAGGTTATATCGTCTCTTATCAGCGATGCTGCCGGATTGCAGGTATAAATAATCTTGTTGGAAGCGGGGCTGTTGGAAATACTTTTACTATTAGAATTCCTGGAACAGCCACAGCCCCAGGCGCTGAAACAAACAGCAGTCCTACTTTTCTTATCAATGACACAGCTGTTGTTTGCAACGGTAATTTTTTCCAGTTGTCCTTTCAGGCAAATGACCCCGACGGAGATTCTCTCTCTTATTCGTTTTGTGATGCTTACACAGGGGCAGATCAAAGTAATCCCGCCCCCCCAACAGCAGCTCCTCCTCCATATGCATCAGTACCATACCAACTCCCATATTCCGGGACACAGCCAATGGGCTTGGGTGTCACAATTAATCCTGTAACCGGATTAATAAGTGGAACTGCACCAAGTACGCTAGGGCAATATGTTATTTGTGTTTGTATTAATGAATACAGAAACGGGGTCTTAATCAGCAGTAGCCGGAAAGAATTGCATATTCAGGTTAACGATTGCGATCCCCTGACTGCACAACTGGCGCCTCAATTTGTTACATGTGATGGTTTCACTGTTAATTTTGCAAATCAAGCCACATCAAACCCTCCTGGAACCGAATACTTATGGATATTTGGAGATCCGATCAGTGGTTCACAGGACACATCTGTTCTTCCAACACCAACACACACATATACAGATACCGGGATTTATATAGTTAGACTAAGAGTTTCACTGCCCGGCGGTTTTTGTGCTGATAGTACAACAATGCAGGTTGGTGTCTACCCCGGATTCTTTCCCGGCTTTATTTTCACCGGAAGTTGTTATCAAAATCCGTTCAGTTTTACCGATACCACCAATACCCGGTATGGTGTTGTGGACAGCTGGCGCTGGGATTTTGGCGACCTCAGCACCATTGCCGATACTTCCCGCATCCGGAACCCGCAATATACTTACCCCTCGGCCGGCACAAGAGATGTAAGGCTGATAGTAACCAACAGCAAGGGCTGTGTGGACACAGCGATTGTGCCCGTTACGGTATTAGATAAACCGTCGCTTGCCGTTGCTTTTCCCGATACGCTGATCTGCCGCAGCGATGTGCTGCAGCTGAATGCCACCGGTACCGGAACATTCAGCTGGACATCTGTACCCGCCAGCCCCATTATCAATCCCAACAGTTCCAGCCCCACTGTTTCGCCGCTGGTCACCACCTGGTACTATGTGGACCTGGATGATAATGGCTGTGTGAACAGGGATTCGTTGCGTGTAAGAGTGGTGGCTTCGGTAACATTGCAGGCAAGGCCCGATACCACTATTTGCCTCGGCGATCCTGTACAGTTGAATGCCCTGTCAGATGGGTTAAGCTATAGCTGGACAGCTTCGCCTGCCTCCAGTTTCAGCGATCCGAATATCATCAACCCGGTGGCAACAAGCAGTAACCCTTTTACGACATACACTGTTGTGGCAACCATTGGCAGTTGCTCTGCCACCGATTTTGTGAATGTGATTGCCATCCCGTATCCCGGCGCTGAAGCGGGCATCGGCCCCATACTCTGCTACAACACCTCCGGGCAGTTAAACGGAAGTATAGTGGGCAGTTCGTTTAACTGGTCGCCTGCCAGTTATCTGGATAATCCGGGCATCCTGAATCCTGTTGTTACCCCGCCGCGGACCACACAATATATTCTTACCGTGTACGACACCCTGGGCTGTCCCAAACCCGGCCGGGACACCGTGATAGTGGTGGTACAGCCAAAAATCAGGGCATTCGCCGGCAACGATACTATAGTGGTGGTAGGTCAGCCTTTGCTCTTTAACGGCAGTGGTGGTGTGGGATACCTCTGGATACCTTCATTCGGGTTAAGCAACCCCGGTATATATAACCCTATCGGTGTGTATGGTCAGCAAACAGATTCGATAGAATATAAACTGATTGTAACTGATGCCGCGGGCTGTTCCGATTCAGACTATGTAAAAGTGTATGTGTATAAAACCAATCCCTATGTTTTTGTTCCTACTGCTTTTACTCCGAATAACGACGGGCTGAATGATGTGATCCGCCCGATAGCGGTGGGCATCCGCCGCATCCTCTACTTCTCCGTTTACAACCGCTGGGGCGAAAGGGTATTTATCACCACCCACAATAAGCACGGCTGGAACGGTATTCACAACGGCAAACAACAGGCCTCCGGTGTTTTTGCATGGATGCTGAGCGCCGAAGACTACCTCGGCCGGCCGCTGTTCCTGAAAGGAACCGTTACCCTCATCCGGTAATAAATTGCACGCAAAGGCGCTAAGGCGCAATCAAAATAGCTACAGGCCGTTTACCACTCTTTTTATTCCGTTTTTTATCAATTCTTCAAATAAATTTATAAGAAGCCCCAGCTTCATATTGGTTAGCCGGAGGTAAGTCAGAAGTTGCTTATAATGAACCGGGGCTTCTGTCTCCACAGATGTAAGCTCAACTATTACTATATTTTCAACAATCATATCAGGCCTGAAACCCAAGTCCATTTTTAAATCTCTCCAAATTACCGGGATGGTTGGTTGGCGCAAAACTATCAACCCATACTCATTTCTGACCTCATGATCCAGCACTGTCTCATACACAGATTCAAAAAGTCCAGGTCCCAGTTCTTTGTGAATCCGGTAAGTGGTATTTACAATGATTTTTGCAATTTCATTTTCTCCCATGAAATTTAATTTAAATATACTTACAAGTTGCGCCCTAGCGCCTTTGCGTGAAAATATCTTTTACCTTAGACGAATAACTCCTTAAATGACAAAAATCGTTTTCATCACGGGCGCCACGGCCGGGTTTGGCAAAGCCTGTGCATACAAATTTGCCAGCCATGGTTATGACCTTATCATCAACGGCCGCAGGGCAGACCGTCTGCAGCAACTGGCGGATGAAGTGGAAACCAGATACAATGTGGCCGTGCTGCAACTGCCTTTTGATGTCCGGGAGGAGAAAACTGTTTTTTCATCCATCCATTCCATGCCTGATGAATGGAAAAAAATTGATGTACTGGTGAACAATGCAGGCCTGGCTGCCGGCCGGGATTATTTTGATGAAGCCGACATGAACGACTGGAATACGATGATAGACACCAACGTAAAAGGCTTTCTGTATGTGGCCAAAGCGGTTTCGCAACTGATGGTGGTCAATGGCAGCGGCCATATTATCAACATGGGCTCCATCGCCGGCAGGGAAGTATATGAAAAAGGCAATGTCTATTGTGCCACCAAGTTTGCCGTGGATGCCCTCAGCCAGTCCATGCGGGTTGATCTGTTGCGGCATGGCATAAAGGTGACGGCTATCAATCCCGGCGCTGCCGAAACAGAATTCTCCCTGGTCCGTTTCAAAGGTGATGAAACAACCGCCAAAAAGATTTATGACGGGCTGCAACCATTGACAGCAGATGATGTGGCCGAAGTGATTTACTACTGCACCACCCTGCCTGCCCATGTATGCATCAATGACCTCTCAATTACCTGCACACAGCAGGCCAGCACCATTTATTTCAACCGGAAAGGCCATTGATACCAGATAAAAAAAAGGAACGGATTCAATTTTTCTTTTATCTTACGGGCTATTACACCCTTATCCTTCTCCGTTGGCCTGAAACTTGCCGTAATTTCCCTGCGAAAATGTACCCCGGATAAAAGATTTCGGTTTTAAAATTTAAACCCCGGAAAAACCCGTTCTATATTTATGGCGTATCTCCGATATCATACTGAGAACCTTATGAAAAAGCCTTTCATTCTTGCAGCCCTGTTCACCCTGCTTACCAGCACTGTTTTTTCCCAGCAAGTTATCCGGCATCAATCCTGCAGTAATGAATCCATAGGCAAACAGGCCGACAGCCTGCGGGAACTTTATACCAAAGACGGCTATATACTGGTAAGAGAAGCATCCATGACCATGGAAAGCGAATATGAAATGCCGGTGATCGTTCCCCTCACACAGGGTAGCTGGTACCAGTTTGTTTTTATCGGCGACTATTCTTCCCGCCTCTATGAAGTGCGGATGTACGACTGGCAGGAACGGATGGTCATCTACCGCCAGAAAAGATGGGGCGATGTGGATGGCAATGTAATCAGCTATACCTACATACCTAAATTTTCCGAATTTCACATGATAAAGCCGGTGCAGGTAAACAAGCAGAAGAAAAAGAACCTCTGCGGCTATGTGATGATGTTCAAACGCACCGGCGACCAGCAGCCAACCGGCACTGTTACTGTAACCGGCCGTACTCCATAATTTATTCAGGATAATTTGTCAAAAAAGATTATTACGCCGTGGGCAAACACACCCAGCGGTATTGAGTGTGGCTTTGGGCAACTATCCGGCAATTGGCATCACGGGCAATTGTAATCTTTCCGATTTCAACGTACTCCTCATCACAAAATTCATCTTTGTCACTTCTGATGCAAGTTGAATACCCGGCTAATTCAACCTTGGCAAACCGGCCGCTGCTAAGCGGAAAGCAGGGGATTATTTTTGCCGCTTCTCCGCCGCCGCAGGTGGCCCTGCGCCAGCGCCGCCGGTCGCCGGTTTTAGGCCTTGCATTGGTCACAACGGAAGCACTTACGGGTATTACATCGAATATCCGCGGTTCGCCTGCAAAACGAACTTCCCAGGAATTGTCTTTGTTTACCACAATATCCCTGCATTTGGACAGCCATTCGATATCATTTTCGGCAACCAGTGCAAACCCGCTTTTCAAATCGAAAAAAGCAGCAACAACAGCTTCAGTAAGTTCAGTTGAACTGTTAGTTTGTTTCATAATTTATCCCTCCTTTTTTAGTATGGTGATCTGATATTACTCATGTCATGTTTCGTTATGCTTTATTTTCCATTGGTCTTTGTCCAACGTAGCTTTAGCAAAGTTGGATAGCGAAGGCAGGCCAGGAACCGCTGCACATAATAATCCTGAAACAAAAAAGCCGCACTGCAGGAAGTACGGCTTTTATCATTAAAATATTCTTTATCTCCTACCTCACCTTCATCATCGGCCACACATGCTGTATCACCCCGTTTTGCAAACGGGCATAGTAGATACCGGTGGGCAGTCCCGATGCTTCAAATTTCACTTTATCCTGAGTAGGACCAGCATAATCTTTCTCCAGCAGGTGGGCCACTACCCGGCCCATGGTATCAAATACCTGTATCATTGTGTGCCCACCCTCTGTTTTAAAGAATATATCCGTATCGTCATTAAAGGGATGAGGGTAGTTATACAATACTTTCACCCGGTCAGGCACCGGCGGCGGAGGCGGAGGCGCAACTCCTGTGCACACTCCGGCTTTTATCAGCGGCAGGCTTTGCAGTTGTGCATTGATATTCGGGGGGAAGAGTGAATCCACCGTTGTTTTATCAAGGCAGAACCATTTTTCAAGAATCGTTGAGTAAACACTCCTGAAATCATACTGCATCGGCACATTATCATTCACATTGGCATTGACCGGTATGGTGGGGTCCACGCCGAGCATGCCCGGCTCAATGGATGTACCAAAGAGGAACATCGGGGCCGCAGCGCCATGGTCAGTACCGGTGCTGGAGTTGGATTTGATACGGCGGCCGAATTCACTGTAGGTCATGCCTATCACCCTTTGCTCCACACCGAGGCCCCGCAGATCTTCCTGGAATGCCCGGATGGCATCCGATATTCTTTGTAATAATGTAGCATGTGCACCGGTGGTGGTATCCGCATTGGTCTGCACAGAGTGTGTATCAAAACCGCCGAAACTCGTCATATATATCCTTGTCTTCAACCCGCCTTTTATCAGCCTCGCTACGATCCGCAACTGATCAGCGAGAGAATTATTGGCCGGATAAGCCCCCTGTGCGGGTACTGCATTAGCTGCATTGCGGATAACAGTGGCATACTTCTGTGTTTGTTGGTTAACGGTGCGGATAAAAGTCAATTCTTTTCCCGCAGGGGTGGCGGGGGCCGGGTCAGTAGTGCCGGTTATAAGATTATAGAATGTAGTTGGATTGGTGATGCTCATTCCCATGTTTACTACCGGGCCCTGTGTGGTGAGTGTGGTGGTTGATCCTATTTGTATGGCGAGCGGGTCGGGTGCATCGGGATTGGGATAGCCTGTCGGGAAATTGGGGTACTCGTAATTCAGGTAGCGGCCCGCCCATCCGTTATACACTTCCTGGTTGCTGTTGGAGGCGCTCATCCAGATATCGGTGGCACGGAAATGGGAGAAGTTGGGCTGCGGATAGCCCACCGCCTGTATCAGCCTGGCTTTGCCTTCTGCAAACAGGGTTTGCAACCCCGTCATGGAAGGATGCAGGCCGGTGCCTGTAGTAATTCCGGCAATGGGTAATACCCGGTTTTGCGGAATAGCCACATTGCTCCTTGCATTAAAATAGTTGGAGTATTGCGCTACCGGTATCACGGTGTTAATCCCGTCGTTGCCGCCGGCCAGTTGCACTATTACCAGCACATGGTCGGTGTCGGTGTTGCCCCGCATCAGCGCCTGCACCAGCGGTGAGTTGACGTTAAAGGCTTTTACAGAATAGCCATCAATCACTTCGGGCAGCAGCGCTGCGGCCGGTATGGTATTGAGTAAAAAATCTCTTCTTTTCATTTTTATGTATTGAAGATGAAGACGGGTTGTTTATGCCAGCTGATATTCTGACAGGTTAAAGAAATACTGGAACAGCGACCGCAGCCGGGTGTTCACCGTATTAAAGTTTGCTGCACTTGGGTTTGACATATACGCCGCCCAGGCATTGGTCCAGTAATAATCCCACTGCTGGTTGGTAAGCAGTATCTGTGTCTTTATCTGCGCTTTTGACTGGGCCGATATGTCGTTCCGGTAAAAATATTTCAGTGCGTCATCTATCAGGTCGTTGGGGTTGCCGGGGTTGGGCAATGTTTGTGCAAAAGCTACACAGTTGAATTGCACCCGGAAGCCATTGCGGGCATAGCCGCTGGCAATCATGATGTCGGTAAACTGGTTTCGTTTGGGCAATGAATCCGAATTGATCCATATTTCATGGAAAGAGGGCTCCTGGTAATAGGCCGGCATGCCGGATACATTGGGCGGGTCATGCGGGTTCTGGCCCAGGTTCACCATCCAGGCATAGAAAATATTCCAGAGGCCATAGTTGATGTCCCAGTCAGTGGGAGGGCGGAATTGTATATTCATTTCCCGCAGCGAGCCAATGACCAGGTCGGAAGGTGTCTTGATATAACAGCCCCTGTTCAGCATGTCAAAGAAGTGTTCACTCTTGAACAATGCTGAAAGCATCGGCTTCAGTTCATAGTTATTGTTACGGAAAATATCGGCCAGCGGTGTTATCACATTGGCCTCTGTGGCAGCATCAATGGTATAATACACAAACCAGCGGTACATTTTGCGAACGATGAATTTGGCCACTTCGTTCTGTGCAAAAATCATATTCAGCAAATCATTCAGCTCCAGGTCGCCGGCAGTGGCGCCTGTACGGCCGGTGATCACTGTATTGTTGAAGAAAGAGGAGACCGTTTTATTTACTGTGCTGTGCCGGGCGCTGTTGAATACAGTATTCCAGGTGGTAAAATTGATTTGCCAGCCGGTAAGCACTTTGGCTGCTTCCTTCACATCATTCTCTGTATATCTTGAATCGGGTCCTTTGCCCAGCGTAAACAGCTCCATCAGTTCCCTTGAATAGTTCTCATCCGGGGCAGACGCTACATTCAGGTAACCATTCAGGTAGCGCAGCATCATCAGGTCTTTAGTGATGTCCCTCACCAGGTTTTTATAATTTCCGAGTGCATACTGGCGGATAAGGCTGTGCTGACGGTAAGCCCAGTTACCGCTGTTCACATCCAGCGTTTCATTGCCAAACTGGTCCACCAGGAACATGATCAGTTTCTCCCGGATACTTCTGTCCTCATTAATGAGCACCCCCGTCCACCATTTCTTGTAGGAAGCCCTCCGCTGCGATTGCACAGTGCCGTCGTTATTGATGTCATTTACCCAGGTGGTACCCTGTGCAATGTTTCCATCGGGTGTGCCCGGCTGGGTGGAAGTGGCGTATTCCTTTACCGGGGGGGCGGGTGCAGGAGCCGTTGGGTTCAGCAGTTCATCCACGGACTGGCTCATGGTCAGGGTCCTGAAATAATCCACGTCTGCTTTCTTAGCGCCAAACATGGTTCGCTTCAGCAGGTGAACGATCTCCTGTTCTGTCCACGGCCCTGTGTAGGGGCTGATTCCGGAATTAGTGCGGAAAGTTTGTGCAGGTGCTGCTTCCTGGTTGACTGTGCGCTTTTTGCGGCGGGCAGTCAAAAAATCTCTTCTGTCCATAATGCGGGTTTTGGTTCAGCGGATTTTTTATGATTAATGAATTGCTGAAAAGTTTAAGGAAATGCTAAAATGAAGCCTGATCTTTTTTTGAACCTCATCTGCTGTACTATCCTGGAACGGGCAATCCAATCTATCAAAGCCTTTCTGGCTCTGAAAGGTACAAAACAAGTTTTGAAAACCAGAGGGATGTTTACTAACCGCTTAGGTTATATTTTCGATGATGCCGGCAATGCCCTGGCCGCCCCCTACACAGGCGGTCACCATGCCATATTTCTTGTTTAACCGCTTCATGTCGTGGAGGTTCTGAATGGTCAGCTTGCAGCCGGTGCATCCCAGCGGATGGCCGAGGGCAATGGCGCCCCCGTTGATATTCACTTTGGAGGGGTCAAGCCCGGCTTCCCGGATAACGGCCAGTGCCTGGGAGGCGAAGGCCTCGTTTAGTTCTATCAGGTCAATTTGAGAAAGGCTCATTCCGGATTGCTTCAGCGCTTTGGGTATGGCGGCTACCGGGCCAATGCCCATGATGCGGGGATGAACACCGGCCACAGCGCTGTTCACTAACCTGCCGATGGGTTTCAGTCCCAGTTCATTCATCATCTTCTCCCCCATCACTATTACGAATGCTGCCCCGTCTGATGTTTGTGATGAGTTGCCTGCTGTTACCACTCCACCCTGCGCAAATGCCGGTTTCAGTTTTGCCAAGGCTTCGGGGGACGTATCGGCTCTGGGGCCTTCATCGGTGTCAACGGTATAATTTCTTTTTTGCTTCTTGCCTTTGGCATCCAGATAAGTTTCTTCTACACTAATGGGAAGTATGCCGGGTTTGAAATGCCCATGCTGAATCGCAGCGATAGCTTTTTGATGTGAGTTGTATGAAAATTCATCCTGCGCCTCCCGGCTGATGCTGTAATCTTTTGCCACTGCTTCTGCCGTTAAACCCATACTTAAATAATAATCAGGGTCATCTTTAGCAATCAAGTAAGATGGGACTGTCTTCCATCCGGCTGTTGGAACCAGGCTCATACTTTCTGTTCCTCCTGCTACGATGCAATCGGCCATGCCGGTTCTTATTTTGGCGGTAGCCATTGCAATTGTTTCCAGACCGGATGCGCAATAGCGATTCACTGTGACACCCGGCACATCAAAGCCCAATGCCCTTGCAGAAATAATTCTTCCAAACTGTAAACCCTGCTCCGCTTCCGGCACCGCATTGCCAACGATCACATCATCCACTCTTTTTGCTTCAAGTTGCGGAACAGATGTCAGCAGTCCTTTGATAACTTCCACGGCCAGGTCATCGGGACGGTAAAAACGGAACCCTCCTTTTTTGGCCTTGCCTACGGCGGTGCGGTAACCGGCGATGATGTATGCTTCCTGCATAAAAGAATTTTAATTTTTGCCAAAGTTAACAACAAAAGCGTCAGCAAAAGTTCTGTTATCTTCGCCGGGTTGTATGTATAAATCCTTTCGCAGCATTCTTTTTCTCTTCCCCCCCGAATGGGTGCATTATTTTTCCATGAACTGCCTGAAGCTGCTGTGCAGCATTGGTTTTAGTAAGATGGTTAAAAAAATGTACTTGCCAAAAGGAAATAACCAACAATCAATATTCAATATTCAATTCTCAAATCTGGTTGGGTTGGGCGCCGGGTTTGACAAGAATGCAAAATACTTGAGGGAATTAGAGTGCCTGGGTTTTGGTTCTGTTGAGATCGGAACAGTAACACCGCTGCCCCAAAAGGGAAATGAGAAGCCGAGATTATTCCGCCTGCCCAAAGACAAAGCGTTTATCAACCGGATGGGGTTTAATAATGATGGGGTGAAAGCGGTGGCAGAGCGGTTGATAAAATGGAAGTCGGAGGTTAGAAGCCGGAAGTCAGACTTCAGACCTCAGACCTCAGACCTCATTATTGGCGGAAACATTGGTAAAAACAAAAACACCCCAAACGAAGAGGCCTGGAAAGATTATGATATCTGCTTTAAGGAACTTTATCCTTATGTTGATTACTTCGTAGTGAATGTAAGTTCACCCAATACACCGGGGCTGAGGGAACTGCAGGAAAAAGAAACATTGAGAAAAATTCTGACACATCTTCAGCAAATTAATCAGGCGAAAGATATTCAAAGGCCCTTATTGCTGAAAATTGCACCGGACCTTACACAGCAACAGATGGATGATGTGATTGATCTGGCTTTGGAAATAAAACTGGATGGCCTCGTGGCGACCAATACAACAACGGGCCGGGCCGGCCTCCTGACTCCAGACCCCCGCCTCAAAACTATCGGTGCAGGGGGACTGAGCGGTTTGCCACTGAAACACAGAAGCACAGAAATAGTAAAATATATTTGTGAAAAGACGCAGGGAAAAATTCCGGTTATAGCATCCGGGGGTATTTTTACAGGAGCAGATGCAAAAGAAAAAATGGATGCCGGTGCAACATTGATGCAGGTGTGGACAGGGTTTATTTATGAAGGGCCGGGGATTGTGAAATGTATTTGCAAATACCTGAACAAACAATAGATAACAGGCATTGGCAACAGGCAATTCGTATATTGCCAATTGCCTGTTGCTAATTGAAACACTATGGAACACCTTTTTACTGCCGACAGTATCATCAGTTTTGTAATATTGGTTGTTCTCGAAGTGGTACTCGGGATTGATAATGTCATTTTTGTTTCTCTTTCGCTGAACCGGTTGAAAGACCCGGCGGCACAGCGCAGGGCCCGCAGGGTATGGATGGTCACCGGCATTATTTCACGCAGCCTCCTGCTGATGGGGCTCAGCTGGCTGCTCTCCCAAAAAGGAAAATCTATTTTTACCGTCTGGGGAAAAGGCTTTGACCTCGCCAGCATCATCATGCTGGCAGGCGGTTTATTTCTTATTTACAAATCCGTAATGGAAATACACCATAAACTGGAAGGCGAAGACCCCAATGTGGAACTAAAAAAGAAGAAGGGCATTTCTTTTACGCAGGCCATCACCCAGATCATGCTGATTGATGCGGTGTTTTCTTTCGACAGTGTGATCACGGCTGGCGGCACAGCAAAGTATATCGAAATTATGATTGCAGCGGTAGTGATTGCCATGATAGTGATGTTCCTGTTCAGCCCGGCCATTTCTGCTTTTATACATAAACATCCTACTTTGAAAATGCTGGCTTTGTCATTCCTTGTAATGATTGGACTCGGGCTGGTCATCGAAGGCTGGGACAGCCAGGCAGCTCATCAACTGCACCTGAAAGACTATATCTATTTCGCTATGGCCTTCTCTTTTGTGGTGGAAATGCTGAATATGGCGATGCTCAGCCGGGCGGCAAAGAAACGGGCCCATGTGGTGGAGTTGAATGAGCCGGTGCTGGAAGATGAACCGGGTAAATCAGATCTGGCAAAGTAACGCAGCCGCTACTACGCCGGCTGTTTCGCTTCTTAATCTTGTTTCTCCCAACGATACAGGCGAAAAACCATTTTCTAATGCCCGTTCAATTTCTGTTTGGGTAAAATCTCCTTCGGGGCCGATGAGGATGAGGGAAGCCCCTCCTAAATCCTCCCCGCTAGGGAGGACTTTACGAAGAGATCTTTTATTGGTATCATCACAATGGGCTATGAATTTTTGTTGAAAGTTTGATTGTTGGATGGCTGGATGGTTGAACAGAACAGGCTCCTGCAAAACCGGCAACCAGCATTGCTGCGATTGCAGCATGGCGCTGATGCAGATGGCATTCATCCGGTCGTGCCGGAATTTTTCTTTTTCGGTTCTTTCGCAAATCAACGGGATGATTTCACTTACACCTATCTCGGTTGCTTTTTCGAGGAACCATTCAAAACGATTCCTGTTTTTTAAAAGTGAGATCGCTATGGAAACCTTTCTTGTTCCTTGCTTGCCTGCCGAAGCTTTGGTGCAGGCAGGTGCCTTGTGCCTTATACCTTTTACTTCCACTGTGCAGTGCTTTTTATTCTCATTTGTTATTACACAGGTTAACAGGTTGCCTTTACCATCTGTCAGGTTTAACTCTTCCCCCTCTTTCATCCTTAATACCTGTACGATGTGGCGGCTGGTATCTTCGTTAAGTGCAATTTGTTTTTGCCCTTCGTTGTAATTGCTGCTATAAAAGAAAGGAAGTTTCATACAGGTAAAAATAAAAAAGTCCGGTTAATGCCGGACCCCTTTTGTATTACTAAGACTTGTATTCAGAACGGTGTTTCTTCATCCTCCGGCAGGTCATTCATCTTACTGCCTGTCTGGATAAAGACTTTGGCGCCGCCATCTCCGTCAATATCACTCACCGGTTTCCAGTTGCCGGTAAAGCCGGCGCCCAGCCCGCTGCCGCCATCGTCTTCAGTAAATTTCTGGATATGAAGCAATGCCTTAAGCTTAATTGTTTCCAGCATACCATTCCGGTGCTTGGCAATCCGCACAATGGTTTCGCCGCGGTTGCTCTCCCCCATTTCATTGCTGGTGATGTCGTAGTATTCAGGTCGGTAAAGGAACATAACCATGTCGCTGTCCTGTTCAATAGCGCCGGATTCGCGGAGGTCACTCAGTTGCGGCATCTTGTTACCGTCTTTACCGGCGCTTCTTGTTTCTACCGCACGGCTGAGCTGCGAAAGTGCTATGATAGGTACGCTTAATTCCTTTGCCAGCGCCTTCAGGTTCCGGGAAATGTTACTGATCTCCTGTTCCCGGTTGCTGTTGCGGTTCTCCCCGGTACCGCTCATCAACTGCAGATAATCAATAATGATGAGGCCGATATTGTGTTTGTTTTTGAGGCGGCGGCATTTGGCCCGCAGCTCAAAAATGTTCAGGGCCGGTGTATCGTCTATAAACAAAGGCGCCTGGGCCAGCCGCTGAATCCCTCTTGCATAGAGCTGCTTCATTTCATGCTCTTCTAATTTACCCCTTGCAATTTTCTCCAGCCATATCTCGCTTTCCGCGGCCAGGATACGCTGTACCAGCTGGCCTGCACTCATTTCGAGTGAGAATAAAGCAACCGGTGTTGGCTTGCTGGCACTCAGGGCAGCATTGCGGGCCAGGTTCAGTGCAAAGGCCGTTTTACCAACCGCCGGCCTGGCGGCTAATATAATCAGGTCGGTATTCTGCCAGCCATAAGTAACCCGGTCCAATGAAGGGAATCCACTGGGTACACCGGTTATATCTTCATTTTTATGCCGAAGGTCTTCAATGCGCTGGATGGTTTTTACCAGTACCGAGTCAATCGTATCAAAGTTCTTGCGGAGGTGGTTGTTGGTAATTTCAAACAGTTTGCTTTCGGCGTCATCCAGTAAATCAAAGACATCTGTTGAATCCTCGTAGGCATCGCCTATAATTTCGCCGCTGATGCGGATGAGTTCTCTTTGAATAAATTTTTGCAGGATGATCCTGGCGTGTGCCTCAATATGCGCAGACGACACAACCGCATTGGTGAGTTTGGTAACATAATAAGCGCCGCCCACCATCTCCAGTTCTTCTTTGAACTTCAGTTCTTCGGCCACGGTGAGTATATCAATCGGCTGGCTTTTATTGCTCAGGCTCTGCATGGCCCTGTAGATGCGCTGATGCGCTTCCACATAAAAACATTCCGGCTTCAGTATTTCAACAACCGTGTCAAAGGCGCTTTTCTCCAGCATAATGGCGCCGAGTACAGCCTCCTCCAGGTCTTTGGCCTGCGGCGGCACTTTGCCATATACCATAGTGCCGAGATCGAGAGTGGATTTTCTTCGTTGCTTGCGGTCTTTATTGAGGTTAGTAAGGTCCATTGTTCAGCTACTGCGATAAAAAGTTATTCATTGATTTTTTTACCAATGACCTCAGGCGCAACTCCGTTCTTGTTTTAAGAAATGGTTATTTCTGTGTTAGTGGAATGTTTCCGTTCAGTCAGTAAGCGAAAATAAGGGCTGCTATCCTTCCGATTTTCATTTTAAAAAACTTTTTCTTTTCGCACCTTTTTTTCACCCAAAATATCCGGTTATCCACACCATTCTTCGTTCCCAAAGTCTTCAACAATTTACCAAAAAAGCAATAGTAAATGCCCTGAAAGAATGGCACAATGGTGCATAAATAATTACGGATGCGGCCATAATTTAACGGGCGGGGCGCAATAAAGCCCCGGTGGCGGAGTTATCATCAGCAAAGACAACCCAAACTGCTGTTTGTCCATTTATTTACTATTAAACAAGTTAACTATGAAAACGTCTCCCAAAAGCAGCCAACTTTCACCAGGAGGTTACGGCAGGCAAAGCCGTCCTATCCTGAGCCAGACAGAAAACAACACTACTTTGTGGATCGGTCACCTGACCAATGAAGCCAACGACCGTTTGGCCGGACAGACATTCAGTTGCCCGTCGGATGGATTGCTGAACAATATCCAGGTGTATTCATCCGCCGTAACCCAGCCCGGCGATGTGGTGCTTACGCTGCATGAGTTTGACCCGGCCACCAAGGCATGGGGCCGGGCCATCAGTCAGAGCACACTATCCATTGAAAGAAATGATGTGGCCCGCTGGCTGCGGTTTGAACTGGAGCCGGTGAATCTGCAAAAGAATAACAGCTACGGTTTCCGCCTGCAAACTGAACAGGGTATCATCGGCATCGGTGAAGCCGTAAGCCATGCCCACAAACCTTTTGCATTCGGACAGGCCTGGAGCAGCGATACCGGCCGCAAAGGAGAAAGGTTCTTTTCTTACTTCAGCCTTGCATTTAAGGTAGAAATGTGTGCATGAGAAAAAGTCGGGAGTCAGGCATTAGTCAATCAATAATAAGCCATGAATCCATATAGGCCCTGTCCCGTTTAAAAGCGGGATGGGGTTTTGCTTTTTTTTTAAATACTGTCTTTAACCTCTTACTGCTTCCCTTCATCTTTTTCTCTTTCTTAAATGTTTTGCTTTCGGCGGCGGGAAGCACTGAAAGGTTGTTCCGAAAAATACAAAAGGGAGTCGAAGCCCCCTTTCAAATATCAGCAACAAAATCCCTTACCTGCTCACCACAAACTTTATAGTTTTTTCTTTCAATGACGCTGATGAACGAAACAGCAGCACATACACTCCCTCGGCGAAGCTGCTCATATCCAGCCGGGCTGTGGTTGTTGTCACTTTCTGCTGCAGCACCAAAGCGCCTTGCATGTTATATACGGCGATACGATCATACTCTTCGGGGTTCATATTGCTTATCAGCAACTGGTTTTGCACCGGGTTGGGATAGAGATGCAGTTTTTCGGTGAGGATTTCTTTTTCGCCAGTTTGTGCATTGGTTTCCGCGGATGTTTCTTCCCTTGCTGTGCGGTTATTATTGCAGTTCTCATCATATCTTACCGCAAAAGCCCGGTAGTAAGAACTGCTATAGGTAATAGTGTCAAAGTCATTGGTATTTCCAACAGCTATCAGTTGCCCGTTGTTATCCATAATGCCGTCTGAAAGGGTATGATAGCGCTGCCAGGCCACACTGTCCGGAGCCGTCAGGTGTCCGTTCAGTTGTCCGTTCTTTTTCAGGCGCAGGGCGTAGCCTCTTGCAAAATAGCTGCCGGATCTTTTTTCTCCTACTGCGTAAAAGCGGTTGGGGTCCGTCACTACCAGTCTTCCAAGCTGGCAACTGTCCACATCAAACCGCAGGCTCCGGTTCCACAACAGCTGCCCGTTGCCGGGGTTGATACGGCTGATTTTTGTAAGCTGCTGGCCGGGATAGTACTGGATGACCAGGCTGAATAAACGTCCCTGGTTATCCATCTTCATATCACACAGTTGAGTGCCCGGCGCTGCAAAGAGTGTTTTGCGCAACAGTACATTGCCTGTAAAACGGGACACCCTGCACAAATAAATGGCCTGCACCGTGTCATTCACCATCTTACCGCCATAGAGCAGCAGGTGATTATTGTTGTCGAGCATGGAAAATAAACTGAACCGGCCTGTATCCGGTACTATCGTTGTTGTTACTGCTGCTGTACCCGATGCATTAATACGGATAATCTTCACAGCCGGGTAACTGGTATAGAAGTCTTCCACCACAGTGACCCACTGGTGATCGTCCACATGCAGCCGGGTGTAGGAAGTTTGCACAGAGTCCATCCGGCTCCAGCGATTAACCAGGTTCTTATTCGTCTTTAGTACAAAGGAAGAGAAACCAAAACCGGGGCCATCGGGATATTGCCCGTCGCCTGCGAAGTAAACATTTCCGTCGTCATCAATTTCGAAAGCATTCAGGTTGATGATGGCATACTCGCCGGGAAATGTGATGGTACGCTGTGCAAGGATATCAAAGTTGCTGTTGAGCCGGTACACGGTATATTCGGGGTTTTGCCCGTAGGGATAACTTCTTTTCAGTACATACACCGAATTGTTTTTCCTTATCCTTACTTCGGCGCTGGCCATGATGCCGCTTACAAAAAAAGTGCGGAGTTCAGCACCGTTGGTTTGAGTTTTCGAGATCTTCCAGGTGTACTCATCGTTGTTTACCTGCCATTGATAGCAGGCGATAAATGAATGGCTGTTGAAAGACTGAACAGACGAGGCATAAGTGCCATAAGGCGGCGGATTACTTCCGTCCTGGTTCTGGTACCATTGTACCTGTGCGGTTAAAGTGAACTGCAGCAGCAGCAACTGCAACAGCAAGAGGGGTCGGGGTGTTTTCATAAAGCCGGATTTAGTTGTTGGGTGATTCGTTCCGGTATAATGGCACAACAACCGTGCAGAAGAGCAACAACAGGCGGCAGTATAGGATATTTTCAGAAGGCAGCCAGCAGAAGTACGAAGATAACCGGAAAAAGGGCGGGGAAACCCGGGAATGTATTTCGTATCAGTTCATGACCATTTCCCTCGCATTTTCCATGGCGGCGGCGGTGGGTTTTTCGCCACTGAGCATTTTAGCGATGGCGGTTATGCGTTCTTCGGTGCTAAGCAGGCGGATATTTGTTTGCACAGCGTCCTTTACAATTTCCTTGTACACAAAAAAATGGGCATCGGCCTTACCGGCTATCTGCGGCTGATGGGTAATGCAAATCACCTGTCTTTTTTCAGCCAGTTCTTTCAGGATGATGCCCACCTGCCTGGCGGCTTCGCCGGATATGCCGGTATCAATTTCATCGAAAATGAGTGTGGGAAGCTGAATGGATTGTGCCACTAATGATTTTATGCAGAGCATAAGACGGCTGAGTTCGCCGCCGCTGGCCACTTTGCGAACGGGCTGAAACTGCCCGCCTTTGCCTGACGCAGTCCCGAAAGCATCCGGGACGGAGGCGGGTAAATTTGCATCAAACATAAACTCCGCAGCATCGCTACCGGAGCTGTTCAATTCACCTTTCTTTATTTCCACTTTCAACCCGGCATTAGGCATGCCCACCTGCGACAGCAGTTTATTCACTTTATCTTCCAGTGGTTTTATTTGTTTGCGCCGGTTGTCAGAAATTTTTGCAGCAAGTTTTGCAGCTTCTGTAAAAAGCCGGTTGTCTTCCTTTTCTTTTTTCAGAATAGCTTCATCTATATTCAATACGGCCTGCAATTTTTCTTCCAGCTGCCTTTGTATTGCCAGCAATTCATTGGTTGAGCCGACTCCATGTTTCTTTTGCAGCTTATACCCCAGCGATAACCGTTCATTCAGTTGTTCTATCTTCTGCGGGTCATAATTTACCTGGTGGCTGATGTGATCCACTTCTGCTGCAATATCCTGTAATTCTATCTGTGCTGACTGAATGCGCTGCAGTATATCCGGCAAACCCGGATGAAGGGATGCAAAAGCGCTGAGCTGGTTGAGCATTACCTTCAACTGCTGCACAACAGGTGTCTCGTTTTCTTTCAGTTCGAAATACACTTTGCTTAAAGCTGCTTTAATGCCTTCCGAATTATTCAGCAATTCTAATTCGGCATCCGTTTCCTCCAGTTCACTCTCTTTGAATGCAGCATCGTCCAGCTCTTTATACTGAAACCGGTTGTAATCCGCTTCTTTGTCAAATTGCTGTTTCCGGTTTTTTAATTCTTCTGTCTCTTTTTTTATAAGCTGCCACTGGCGGAAGAGTATCTGGTATTCATCCAGCAACGGCGCATGGCCAGCCAGCGCATCTATCACTTCCATCTGAAAATCGTTTTTAACCAGCTCCAGTGTGTCAAACTGCTGGTGCAGGTCCACCAGCAAAGAACTCAGTTGCTGCAGTTGCGACAGATTTACAGGGGTATCGTTGATGAAAGCACGGCTCTTGCCATTGACTGCAATTTCCCGGCGGACCACCAGTTCACCTTCGCTGTCAAGTTCGTTCTCCTTTAAAAATGCGATGACAGTTCTTCTTTGCTCAGTGCTGAATGTTCCTTCAATCACACATTTCTTTTTCTTATTCACCAGCGCTGCATTATCTGCCCTTTCGCCCAATATCAGCCCCAGCGCACCGGCAATAATGGACTTACCGGCGCCGGTCTCTCCGGTTATCGCATTCAGTTTACCGGATAGATCAATTTCCAGGTTATCAATAATGACATAGTTCTGTATGGAAAGCCGGGAAAGCATACCACTGATTAAATAAATGGCAAGGTAATTTTTTGACCACAGATTAACACGGATTAATTCAAGCATCTGTGCAAATCTGTGAGCGCCGGTAAAAAAAAGAGGCTGCCCTTTTGAGACAGCCTCTTTTGAATGATTTCATTCCGATATTATTTTATTACCACCTTACCATTCAGGTCCTCGTCCACCAGGATACGGCCGCAGTTCTCGCAAATCATGATCTTTTTATGCTGTTTGATCTCACTTTGTTTTTGCGGGGGGATGGCATTGAAACAACCGCCGCAGGCATCCCTTTCCACCGGCACCACCGCAAGGCCGTTGCGGTAGCTGTTCCGTATCTTATCATAACTGGCCATCAACCTTGTATCCACATGGCTTCTTGCCTCAGCCGCCTGCTTATTGAAATGCTTTTCTTCTTTTTCGTTGGCAGCAATAATTTTTTCCAGTTCTCCTTTTTTAGTTGCCAGCACCCCTTCTTTGGCGGCAATATTCTTTTTTGCTTTTTCGAGACCGACCGCTTTCTCTGCGATTTCTTCCGTAGCGTCTTTGATATGCTTTTCAGCCAGCTTTACTTCCAGTTGCTGCATTTCTATCTCCTTGTTGATGGCTTCAAACTCCCTGTTGTTCTTCACATTGGTGCTTTGCTTTTCATATTTCTTCACCAGCGCTTCGGCTTCCCTGATAGCGTTCTTACGTTGTTCAATGAAATCGGTCACCCCATTTATTTCTTCTTCAATACGGGTCTGCCGGGAATGCAGGCCGGTGATCTCATCTTCGAGGTCGGCTACTTCCATCGGAAGTTCGCCTTTCAGGATTTTCAGCTCATCCAGCTTGCTTTCAATCTTCTGCAGGGTAAGCAGTGAAGTAAGTTTTTCTTCAACGGAAAATTCTTTGACGTTTGCCATTATGCGTTTAAAATTTAGAGTTTGCGGACGACACCCACCCCTTAAAAGTAATTTACCGGGTTGGTTTTCACCTCAGTTTTAAGGACGGCAAAGGTAGGGAATTTATGCTGCAGAATTTCCTGTAAAAGGTCAATAGTGAACTGCTCACTTTCATAATGGCCCACATCGCAGACCAGCAGCATGCTGTTGGCATCAAAGAACTCATGGTATTTGATGTCTGCAGTAATATAAGCGTCTGCCCCGGCAGCTAAGGCTTTGGAAATCAGGAAACTTCCGGCACCCCCGCACAGGGCCACAGTTTTGATGGGGTGGTTGACAAAAGCAGTATGACGGATGACGGGCACCCCGAAGACTGACTTTAGTTTTTCCAGGAAAAATTTTTCATCCGCTGCTTCCGGCAAATGCCCCAGCAGCCCGGAACCAATGTCCGGGTGTTTATTGGAAAGGGGAACCACATCATAAGCCACTTCTTCATATGGATGCGCTGCTTTCATGGCGGCGATGATAGAATATTCGGCAAATGCCGGAAAGACGGTCTCTATCTTTATTTCTGGTTCTTCATGTCTTTTGCCCAATTCACCCACGGCTGGGTTAGCTCCGGCTCCCGCTTTGAAGGTTCCAATGCCTTCAGCATTAAAACTGGTTTCGCTGTAATTACCAATATGCCCGCCGCCTGCATTAAAAATGGCGGAGCGGACCCTTTCTGCATCTTTTACCGGCACAAAAGTGAACAGCTTTTTCAGCATATTTTCTTTGGGCGAAAGCACCGATGTGTTTTCTAATCCGAGCATGGCTGCCATCCTTCCATTTACCCCGCTGCCTATATTATCCAAGTTGGTATGGATGGCATAAATGGCGATGTCATTCCTGATAGCAGTGATAACGGCTTTTTCAACATAATTCTTCCCGTTTATTTTTTTCAACCCGTCGAAGATGATAGGATGATGCGCCACCAGCAGATTGCATTTTTTTTCGACAGCCTCTTTTATTACTTCTTCTGTGGCGTCCAATGAGCAGAGGATACCGCTGCATTCCCAGCCCGGGCTGCCGGTAATGAGGCCGGCGTTGTCATATTGCTCCTGCAGTGAAGGAGGTGCGGCGGATTCGAGAAAAGAAATTACTTCATTGATCTTCATACAGGCAAGTTAAGTATTTGGGCTTATGTGAAAGATTTTCGCCGTCTTTTTTGGTTATCTTTAAAAACATGACGCCTGACCAGTACCAGAATAAATTCATCATACATGAAATAAAGAAATCGCTGGGTAAAAAGGACAGTGAGCCGGTGAGCCGTTACCAGATGGCCAAAGGCGCCTGGCGGCTGCGCAAGATGCTTTTCCGTGAGTTGAAATCGTCCACTATGATGCTGCTCGGTGTTTTATCTGCCGGTTTTGGCCTGCAGAGTTTTTTAATTCCCAATCAACTGATTGATGGGGGAGTAATGGGTATTTCACTGCTTACCAATAAGGAAACCGGTATTTCACTTTCATTGCTCATTATTATTATCAATGTTCCTTTTATCCTGCTGGGCTGGAAACAGATCAGCCGGATCTTCAGCCTGAAAAGCATTGGCGCCATCGCATTGCTGGCGTTGATGATAGCTGTATTTCCCTACCCGGATATTACCAAGGATAAAGTGCTGGTGGCCGTATTCGGCGGGTTTTTCATCGGGGCCGGTATCGGTCTCTGCATCCGCGGTGGGGGTGTGATTGATGGTACAGAGGTACTGGCCATTTTTCTGAGCCGGAAAAGAAGTTTGTCAGTCGGGGATTTCATCCTGCTTTTCAATATTATCATTTTCTCAGTGGCAGCCTACCTTTTGTCCATTGAAACAGCCCTCTATTCTATTCTCACTTACCTCGCTGCTTCTAAAACTGTTGATTTTATACTGGAAGGTATTGAAGAGTTTACCGGGGTCACCATTATATCACCCCATAGTGATGAAATTGCCACATTTATTAAGCAAAAGATGGGAAGGGGGCTCACAGTTTATTCGGGCAAGAGAGGATATGGCAAAAGAGGGGAGTCAGATGCGGAAACGGATATAATCTTTACGGTGGTAACCCGCCTGGAAATCAGCCGGCTGACCAACGAGATTGAAAAAATTGATCCCAATGCCTTTATTGTAATGCAAAGCATAAAAGATACCCGTGGCGGAATGGTAAAGAAAAGGCCGCTTAAATAATTTTGCTGTTATGTTTATAAATGAGACTTGGCCGGTTCAGAAACTTTTGTATCTTTTCGTCCCCTGTCTGCTCCAAAGTAGTCATTCGGACTGCCAGGCAGGTTTCCCGCCCTCTGGATAGCTGCCTTATCCAAACTAACATTAAAAAATCTGCCATGCTGAAAAGAACAACCGGGCGCCTCTTGCTTTCCTTACTGGTTATTACCGGCCTTGCCGGAACAGTCAATGTCAACAGTATTTCCAAGGGTGAAAGGAAATATGCCCTGGGCCTGATGAAGGAAACCTATAAGGAGGTGCTGAAGTCGGTAAAAGGCTTATCCGAAGAGCAGCTCAGTTTCAAAGCGGCGCCTGATAAATGGTCAGTCAAAGATTGCATTTATCATATTGCCGCAACGGAAAAAGGCCTGTGGGGGATGCTCGAGGGAACAATGAAATCTCCTGCCAATCCCGAGAAACGTGCTGAAATTAAGATGACCGACGAGCAATTGGTAAATATGATAAAAGACAGGACTGCCAAGTTTAAAACATCAGAACCTTTTGAGCCAAAAAACACCGGTTATAAATCGATAGACGACGCGCTGGCTGATTTTAAAATGACCCGGACGGCACATATTAAATACATGAAGACCTCTACTGAAGATATGCGGAATCATGTGGCACAAATGCCATTTGGTTCATTGGATGCTTACCAGCTTTATATCTTTATTGCTGCCCATAGCGACCGCCATAACCAGCAAATGAACGAGGTGAAAGCCAGCACCGGTTTTCCGGCTAAATAGTTTTTCAACGGTTGAAAAACCTCAGCCCCTTGTTCCCGTAAGAACAGGGGGCATTTTTATCTCAGCCCAAACCCTTTTCCTCAGAGAGAGGGCCGGAATCCCTAAACTTGAAATGAGTTCAATTAACTGAAGAGTTCGTTACTATTCCTTACCGCTGATTATTTTTTCGAAACTTATCAGTTTGCCCGAAGTGGTCATGCCTTGCACTACTACTTTGAATTTCTTTGTGCGGTCATTGTTAAAAAAACTGACGGGTATGCGGGGATTAACATTGTTAACAAAAATTGCCGGCCGCCAGCTGAGGGTGGTTCGGGTATCGGGTTTGGCATTTCCCTTTTTCACTTTATAATCCGGTTCATAGAATTCTTTCACTACAGAATAGCCCTGATAAAAAGCCAGGTTTGCAAAGATGCCTCCTCCGGAATAGTCCTCCCCTTTTTTGGTGTAAACGGATAATACTCCACCCGGTGCATTACCCGCAGCACCCGCAAAAGATTGATGCACTTTCACCAGTGCCACCTGGTTGGCGGGTATTGTAGCCAACACAGAAGCATCCGTTTCTATTTCATCCAGGAAAATGGTCATTGCAATGTTTCCCATAGAACTCATCGAAGCGCCCTGGCGGTAATAAAGAGCATATTCTGCACCATCGCTGACTACCTGCAGCCCGTTCACACGGAATTGCAGGTAGTCGAATATATTATTGTATGGCGTCGCTTCGTCACTATTGATGAGGTCAATGGTACGATTGGCATCGCCGCTAAACAACCCGCTTGTATAACGTTCCTCCACCTGCTCCAAAGGAGTCTTTGTATTCACTTTTACGGTAACCCCTTCCAGCATCACCCCGTTTTCTTTCAGTATCGCATCATAGTCCATCTGCCATCCCGCTGTATTAGAAGCTGGAAATATTTTCCCCTGTGCTGGCGAAAACCCGGCCCATGTAAATGGCCTGTTCAATGAATCCTCCTTCAGCGTCACATCAATATACTGGCTTTTCTTTCCTCTTACATCGCTGAAGAGCAGGCGGTTCCTGTCAAAGAATACCAATGAATCAATCAGAAAGTTACCCTCCTTATCCGTGGTGAGCAGGTGAGTGCTCCGGCTCTTTTTTTCTCCCCTGCTGCTGATCATCAGCAACAGGGTTTTATCGGAAAAAGGACGGTTGGTTCCTTTCAGCGTTGCTTTGCCCCCAAGTGAGATATAGGCCGGGTTGCTGAAAGCAGGAAGTGGTTGCTTTACCAGTTCAGTCCATTTAAAGCGGCGCCAGCCATTGGTCATCATCAGCAGGTCCATGGCTGTTTTTACGGAATCATTGTCTGCTGAAAAATAATATGCGGGATGATGTACATAGCCTTTAATGTCCGAAGTGAGCAGCATCGTTGTAATGATGTTTTCTTCCCTGCCGGGCAGGCCACCGTAGTCCGCATCGGTTATGGACACAGAAATATTTCCCTGCACCGTATCATTCATGGCAATCCGGAAACGGTTGCGGCCCCCCGTTGAAAAATCAACAGTATCTGTGAGTAACTCTGCCAGTTGCCGGTATTCATTATTGTTTACAAAACAAAGGCGTTCCGCCAGTGGCATTCCTTCTTTGCTGAACACTGTTACCTGCATAATGCCTGAGTGAAGGCCCTGTGTATTGATAACTCCCTGCAAAGATTCTTTTGCTGCATTAAAGTTTTGCCGGAACAGCACCCGGTGCTGCATTTGTCCAATCATATAAGCAGGTACAAAAGCAGGATCGGCTGTCCCGGACTGTATCTCAAAAAAATTTCCCTGCGGATGCGGCATCACAGTCAGTACAATTCCTTTTTCGGTTGAAGCAGGAAGCTCAAACTGCCCGTCCGGTGTAACTGCAAAGTATTTTTCACCATGTGCAGGCGTCAATTCAAACATACCCATGCCGTCATAGTACTCTGTGAACGAAGTCAGTTCTTCTCCTTTGCTGTTCTTTATAGTTCCGCTTACAGGTGCAGGCAGCCCATTATCATAGGTTGCTTTGAAGGCAATGGTATTGCTGAGGCCAGTCATTAAGTTTCCGCCTTCGGGGAAAAATTCAATCTTAATTTTTGGCTGAATTGCGGGAGCTTCTTCTTTCTTTTTGCCATAGATATAAATCCCTTTTATATAAATAAAATCCGGCGACTGGTTAGCCATCGCAGGGGTAAAGGCCCTGAGTGTATAAATACCCGAAGAGAGGCTGTCCGGCAGTTCCATTTGTCCCGCAGAGGCTGCAAGCAATACCGGAAGGATTTTCCTGCTGATGACGGACAAATCAGTTCTTATCAGTTCAACATATAAAGTGGTGCTGATGGTATCGGGCAGGCCCTCTGATGAAAGATAGGCTTTGAACCACACCGTTTCACCGGCGATATAGCTGTCTCTGTCTGAGTGAAGGAATATTTTTTCGATGGGAGATTTTTGTGCCCGTTGCGACAGCCTGTCTTCGGGCTTTTGTGCAAATAAGATCAGACCCTGCAACACAGAGAAAAATGACAACCCTATTTTCCACTTCATTCTGTAAGATTAATGTGTGATAAAATTATCCTTATTGACCCTAAACAGCAAAACAAGACTGTACCGTTTATCCATTTGCCTTTTAAAAAGCTTCGTAAGTAAACTATTGCAATACCTGCGGATTATGTTTAACTTGTGCCTTTATAGCCTCGTTATGAAACGACTGATATTTTTCGCTGTTTGTATGATTTTTTTGATTGGTTGTAAAAAAACCATACAGAACATACAGGAAGACCTGGTGATAAAAGCCATGACGGATGGCCAGTGGGGAATCACCAATTTTAAGCTGAATGGAGCGACCATCACCGGCGATTTTGCCACTTACCGGTTCAAATACTACAGCAATAAAACGGTGGATGCCATCAATAGCGGCACCGTGGAAAAAACTGGCAACTGGGACGGAAACTCTGCCAACATGACCACCTGGGCCAACTTTAACGGCGCTGTATATCCCCTTTCTCTGATTAATGGCACCTGGAACATTACCCGCAACAGTTGGACCTATGTGGAAGCTACCCAAACCAACGGTTCAGACACTAAGGTGATGCGCTTAGATAAACAATAATCTCCGTCCCGCTCCCGTTTCTTTATCTTTATTGCCAATCTGCACCCATTGCCTTTAAACATTGTGCCAGCCTGAATGTCTTAGCCTGAGGGTAATAAACTGCTGATATTTTTACAGCTATCTATTAAAAAATTGTTCATTATCAAGGCAAAAACACCCTTCGGGGAATAATTTTTGTTGGTAAGATTACGTTTTAAAAAACAGAACACACAAAACCAGGTGCCTTTGAAACAGCACTACCTCAATATCCTTACGAAACTAATTGCTTTACAAGCATTTATCCTCTCCGGTTCAACTTATGTATCCGGGCAGGCTCCTGTTGCAAATTTTTCAGGCGCTCCGCTTACCGGCTGTTCGCCACTTGTAGTAAACTTCCAGGATCTTTCAAGCGGAAGCCCAACTTCATGGAACTGGAATTTTGGAAACGGGAACACTTCCACACTACAAAACCCCACGGCCACTTATTTCACCCCAGGAACATATACAGTAACACTTACCGCTACTAATGGGTCTGGCTCAAATACGCTTACCCGGACAGGCTATGTAACTGTTTATGAAGCGCCAACTGTGAATTTTTCAGCGAGTATCACCAGCGGCTGCTTTCCTTTGCCGGTTCAGTTCCAGGATCTGTCGTCTCCCGGGGCTGGCAACAGCAATGTATCATGGTTTTGGGATTTTGGTAATGGCGGCACATCCACTCTGCAAAATCCGCTGGCCATATACAACAGCAGCGGCGCTTTTTCTGTAACGCTAAGGGTAACTAATGATAAAGGGTGCATCCGGGTTCTCAGCCGCACAAACTATATTACAGTAGCCGGTGGTGTCATTGCCTCCTTTTTAAATACGCAGCCAACGGTATGCCGTCCTCCTGCAGATATTGCATTTACCAATACCTCTACCGGCCCCCCCACTTTAAGCTACCAGTGGAATTTTGGGGATGGTAATTTTTCTACTGCAGCGAACCCCGTTCACACTTATACCGCCAGTGGCACCTATATAGCTACACTTGTTACTTTTAGTTCGGCAGGCTGTCAGGATACAGCCGTCAGCAACCCCATCGTTATCGGCGGCTTCACCACCTCATTCACAGGTCCGCCCCAGGTATGTGTTGGTGAAACGGCTTCATTTACCAATACATCCGTTCCGGCTCCTGCAAGTACTTTGTGGAATTTTGGGGATGGCGGAACAGCCACCACCACCAATGCCACACACAGCTATGCAACCCCGGGCATCTATACAGTAATGCTGTATAATAACTACAGCAGCTGTATTGATTCCGCCTCGCAGCCAATTACTGTAAATCCGAATCCAGTTGCTGATTTTACCGCACCCGTCACATCCCGGTGTGAACCCCCGCTTACCGTCAATTTCCAGGACCTGACCACCGGCGGAGCTGTAAGCTGGCAATGGGATTTTGGTGACGGTGGCACTTCCACATTGCAAAACCCTTCCCATACTTATACTTCTTACGGAAGTTTCGATGTAACATTGATTGTCACCACCGGTTCAGGCTGCACGGATACGCTTGTGCAACCTGATTTTATTGTCATCCGCCGGGCCATCATCAGCATACCGGGATTACCCGCCCGCGGCTGCATCCCTTATACATTCAACTTTAATCCTGTTATTTCTTCCGTTGATGTCATTACCTCTTACAACTGGGATTTTGGTGATGGCGGCACTTCCACACTTCCCAATCCAAGTCATACTTACACGGTGCAGGGAACATACGATGTAACGCTTACCATCACCACCAGCAGCGGCTGCACGGATGATACCACCATCATCAATGCCGTGCGGGTCGGCAGCAACCCGGTAGCTGATTTCAGCGCAGCGCCACTTATTACCTGTGCAAATGAACCGGTGCAGTTCACAGACCTCTCCGCCCCCGCCGATGAATGGCTCTGGGATTTTGGAGATGGCGGCAGTTCCATCCTTCCCAACCCCACGCATTCTTATGGCGACACGGGATATTTCACGGTCCGGCTGATCGCATACAATAATGGCTGCCCGGATACGATGACAAAAACAAATTACATCTATGTATTGCCCCCGGTGGCCGACTTTACTATTACCCCTGACTGCAGCAACCGGCTGCGTTTTACCTTCACAGACCAGTCCATCTTGCCGCTTACCTGGAGCTGGGATTTTGGCGATGCCAGCACCTCCACCATTCAAAATCCTGTGCACATCTACCCTTCGCTGGGCACTTACAATGTGCGGCTGATAGTTACCAACGGAGGATGTGCGGACACTCTGATACAGGTTGTAAATGCCGTGGATGAAAATCCGGATTTCTTTGCAGACATTTTAACTGCCTGTCGTGTGGCTACCATACCCTTTCATGCCACGGGCATCAATACAGCCAACATTGCAAACTATTTCTGGGATTTTGGCGATGGCGGTACTGCCAGTGTGAGTGTGCCGGATGTTAGCCACACTTATACTAATTCGGGAACATATACTGTAACATTAACCACTACAGATATAAACGGGTGTACTGATTCAAGAACCCTCACCAATTATATCCGCATTAACGGGCCGGTGGCTGATTTCACTGCAACAAATGTTGCGGGCTGTGCCGGTATGACCACCACTTTCAATGATCTTTCAACAGGTGACGGGGTAAATGCCATTATAAACTGGCAATTTGATTTTGGAGATGGTAATACTCAGAATTTCAGCGGGCCCCCGTTCCAGCATACTTATAGCAGTATCGGGACTTTTTCTGTGAAACTGATTGTAACCGATGCAGCCGGTTGTAAGGATAGCCTTACCCTTATCAATCTGGTAACCACCACCGATCTTATTCCCAACTTTACAGCGCCAGTTGTTCTGAGCTGCCCCGGCGCCATTGTCAGTTTCAATAATACTTCTGCACCACCTGGTTTTACCAGCCTGTGGGATTTTGGAGATGGGGGTACTTCCACTGTGGCTTCTCCCAACCATGTATATGCTGCAGCCGGTTTATATACAGTGAAGCTTCGGATACAGGATGCAAACGGCTGCGCCGATTCGCTTACCCGAATTGATTATATACGGGTGGATGCGCCTGTGGCTGGTTTTACCCTAAGCGATTCTATCAGTTCCTGCACACCGTTCGAGGTACAAATGACCAATACCTCCACATATTATTATGATTCCTTCTGGGACTTTGGCCCCGGCGAAGGAACATCTACTGTCACCCATCCTGTTCATTTTTATTCAACCCCCGGCATTTATCCGGTAAAATTAGTTGTTGTAAGCCCCGGCGGTTGCAGAGATTCAATTACAAAAACCGTGTATGTGTATGATACAGCCGGTACGGTCATGAATTATCTCCCGTTAGGAGGATGTAAACCCCTGACAGCAAACTTCAGCACATTCAGCCCGGGACCCATGGTTTCTTATCTCTGGGATTTTGGTGATGGCAATACCATAACAACCGCCACACCCAATGTAAATCATATTTACAATTCATTCGGAAACTTCCTGCCAAGGCTTATCATGGAGGATCCGTCCGGCTGCATTATACCCGTTCAGGGCTTTGATACTGTCTTTGTGGTAGGTGCAACTGCTAAGTTCGGTTATGATGATACCCTGTTCTGTGATTCCGGCGCCGTCAGCTTTACCGATTCAACCACTTTCAACGATCCAATTACCCTTTATAGCTGGACGTTTGGTGATGGCGGCAGTTCAGCTCAGCAAAACCCTGTTTACCAGTATAACAATCCCGGCCTTTACACTGTACAACTGCAGGTGGAAACCCAGGCAGGCTGCCGTGATACGATGACAAAAACAAATCTCGTTGCTATAGTTCAGCGTCCGCTGATTGATATTACAGGAGATACCGCTTTATGTATTTACAGGTCAGGGACACACAGCGGTCAGTTTATACAACCCGATACGTCAGTCGTCACCTGGTCGTGGAGTTTTCCAAACGGAAACAATTATTCCGTACAAAACCCGCCGGTGCAAACATATAATACAGCCGGTTCATTTACCATAACAGCTATCGCCACTAACAGTACCGGGTGTAAAGACACTACCTATCATAACCTGACGGTAAACCCGCTGCCGACAGTAAACATACCGGCCCAAATGACAATTCAGAATGGTTTCCCGGTGCAGATACCTGCAGTTTATTCCCCCAACACGGTGAACTGGATATGGTCGCCTGCCACCGGGCTCAGTTGTGTCAACTGCCCCACGCCGGATGCTGATCCGAAATTCAAGACTCTTTACCAGGTCTATTTCACCGATGTAAACGGATGCAGCAATACCGGTTCCATCCTGGTATTTGTGATTTGTAAAAATGCAAACCTGTTCATTCCAAATACTTTTTCACCAAACGGCGACGGGAGCAATGATGTGTTTTATCCAAGAGGTCAGGGACTGGAACGGGTGAAACTGCTGCGCATCTTCAACCGCTGGGGCGAAGTGGTGTTTGAAAAAAGAGATGTGCCGGTCAACGATCCTTTTGCCGGATGGAACGGGACCTTCAGAGGCCGCCAGCCAATGGCGGATGTGTACATCTACCAGGCTGAAGTGTTCTGTGAAAACGGCGAGATTATCAAACTCAACGGAAACATTGCGCTAATATTATAGTGAATTGAAGAAATGAATAAGATCAAAAAAATAGTAACCTCTGTGGCTTGTGCCCTGTGTCTTATGCCTTGTGCCTTTACCCAGGATATTCATTTCTCCCAGTTCTTTGAAGCGCCGCTATGGAGAAATCCATCGCTGGCCGGCATCTTTACCGGTGATATGAGGGTACAGGCCGTTTACAGAGACCAGTGGAATAATGTAACCAAGGCCTACCGCACCGGTTCGGTGAATGCAGAATTCAAAATGCCAGTCGGTAAAGTGAATGATTTTATCACAGCCGGGGTACAGATATTGTACGACAGGGCCGGCACTATCGGCTTTACCACCACTCATGTTTTACCGGCTTTGAATTATCATAAATCGCTGAGCAGTGAGCATAACAGGTATTTGTCGCTCGGCTTTATGGGCGGCTGGGTGCAGCGTCGTTTTGATCCTTCCAAGGTGACGACCAATACACAGTATGATGGCGGCGGGCTGGGCGAAAATTTTTTAAACAATCAATACAGCTATGTTGACGGAAGTGTGGGCATGAGTTATAATTCCAATATCGGGTCTGATCCCAATAGTAATTTTTACCTCGGTGCCGCCTATCATCATTTCAATCGGCCAAAAAATACTTTTTACCGCAATGCCAGCATTGAACTTCACCCCAAGTGGGTGTTTTCCGGCGGATTACGGATGGGCGTTACTGATTTTGCCTACATTACTATACAAGCCGATCATTCAAGACAGGGAGGCTTTATTGAAACAGTTGCAGGAGGAATGTACGGACTTAAACTGGGAGACGATGCAGACAATCCCCAATATACCATTCATGCAGGCGCCTTCCTGCGCTGGGATGATGCCCTGATACCAGTGGTGAAATTAGATTATGCTCCTTTCTCTGTTGCCTTCAGTTACGACGCAAATATCTCCACGTTAAAACCTTCCACTTATGGCCGTGGAGGTTTTGAGATTTCAATTTCGTGGTTCGGTTTCCGGAAGGAAAAAGGGGACTATCTTCTGTGTCCCAGGTTTTAAAAATTAACAGCCCGTAAAGGAGCTGTTATTGATGATTTCATCACTTCGGTTTATTTATCATCCGGGTTGCTCATGTTAAACACAAGGGCAGCCAGTAAGCCGCCGCCGAAACAACCGGCGAGATAAATCCAGATATCACTCCAGACTGCCATTTTCATAAAGCTGATACCCACAGCAACGGCCGGATTGAATGCCCCGCCTGAAACAGGACCCAGTGCATACGCCATTGTGGTAACGGTTAGTCCGATGGCCAGCCCAAAATAACTATTGCCTGCGTTGGCTTTTGCAGTCGCTACATTCAATACCACATAAGCAAGTGCAAATGTGCCCAATACTTCAGCAACCAGTGCTTTTACAGCATCAGCGTTCGCTACTGCATCAGCAGGCATTTTATCATCGCCGATCAGATATTTCACGGCAAAGGCAGCAGCAGTAGCAGCAGCAATCTGCACAATCATATACGGGATTGCTTCCGATGCTGTAATACGTCCCCGGATCCAAACGGCCAGTGTTACAGCAGGGTTATAATGTGCCCCTGAAATGTGACCGCCTGCATAAACCATTACCATCAGCGCTGTACCGATAGCAACTGGGGCCATGGCGCCGACCCCGCCATTTACAGCCATGCCTACTGTAAGAACAAGGAAGAAAGTACCGATAAATTCGGTGATGTATTTTTTCATAATCATTTGGTTTTGTCCGAAGGTCAATGACTCCTTTGGAGGCTTCTCCGGTGGTGAAAAAATAAATTATACCTTACCCTTTTGCCCGCATATTTGTTGCTTTGAAGATAGAAGAAAGTTATAATTAAATAATTCCTATTTTACCAACAAAAAAAATACAGCATGAGTATAATAGTCGGCCAGCCGGCACCGGATTTCATTTTGTATGGCAGTGATAAAAAAAAGGTAACCCTGTCTGAACAAAAAGGGCAAAATGTACTGCTGCTGTTTTTCCCGCTGGCATTCACCAGCGTTTGTACAGCAGAGCTGTGTTCGGTGAGGGATA
Organism: Bacteroidota bacterium; assembly: GCA_052389635.1. Classification (GTDB taxonomy): domain Bacteria; phylum Bacteroidota; class Bacteroidia; order Chitinophagales; family Chitinophagaceae; genus JJ008. Next base: position 37,632 of record JBQTHS010000059.1, read on the forward strand.
ATATTGGCTGGTACAATACTATCCACGCAAAAGTATTTGGCATATCGGTGGATGCCTTGCATACCCTGGCCAGGTTTAAAGAGGATCAAAAACTGAACTTCACCCTGCTCAGCGATTTCAATAAAGAGGTCTCAAGGGCATACGGCTCCATTTATGAAATGTTCGGCTACAACATGAAGGGAGTTTCCAAACGCTCCGCTTTTGTTATTGACAAAGAAGGAGTCGTACAGTATGCAGAGGTGCTTGAAAATGCGGACAAGGTTCCGGATTTCACTAAAATTCAGGAGGTTCTTAGCAGGCTGAACTAAACTTTAATTAAAAGGTCTTTGGATTTTTACCCTAAATAATTGATTATTAGGAATTTTTATGCCATCGTAGATTTACGTTGCGCATATAAAATTTCTGGCCTACTTTTCGAATAATAAAAGTAAATTTGTTTCGTTGAGACGAATTCTACCTATACTATCCTTTATTCTGTTGATTGCCATCCAGTCGCAGGGCCAATCATCCAGAGCAACCCCTTCCACGGATGCGCAGGACAGGATAATTAAGCTGTATCCCAACCCGGCTACCACCTACGTTACATTTGATCTTCAGAAAAATTACCAGCCGGGGCTCACTATCAATGTGTATAATGGTGTGCTTGGTAAAAAAGTATTTGAGTCCATCAATGCTGCTCCAAAAGTTACTGTTGACCTGAATAATTTTAACCGCGGTGTTTATATCTATCACCTGATTGATATTAACGGAAAAATTATTGAGTCAGGTAAATTCCAGGTTTCAAGATAGTCCGCATGGCATTGTTCCGGTCACTTTTCTTCCTTTCTCTTTTTATTTTTTTCTCCCACTTTTCCAGCTATTCCCAAAAGAAAGACACTCTTGTATTTACAGGGAGCCTCTCACAGGATATTCTCTCTCTGTTTAAACATGGTTTCAGCACTTATGATGTAATGAACGGCATTAAACCAAACACAAGGCTCGCCAAACTGGGCAAAAAACTAAACGAAGCTATTAAGAAAAATTACTCCTGGTATGTTGATCATCTTGCTAAAACACCGGACGGGGAACCGGCGCCTTATCATGAAAACCTTGGACTTACAAAAACTGAATATGAGGAATTCCTTGCACTTGCCAGGAACATAACCGCTGCTTCTACGGGCAGGGTCTCCCTCATCATCACACTGCTTAAACAGGCCGGTTCAATGAGCATAACATTCCCTAAAGAGAAACTGCTGGGCAGCAGGGAGTCATTCAGCATCGGAATCAGGGATTCTCTTGTTTACTACTGTGATATAAGGCTTCTTTACACGGGTATTTCAGAAGTTGATAATGATAACAACGGCCTTCAGTCAAAATGGAAGGGGCACATTTTTGTATATGAAATGCCGGCAGGCCTAACCCCCGCAGATCTAAAAGACCCTGGCACCCTTACTTATCATAGCTGTAAACTCACCATTGCCCTTCTTGAAAAAACAAATAAAGTGCTGATTCATTTCAGGGAAACGAAAATTGAAAACGGAGTTAAAACAATTGAGACTGACTGGCCACTTGTTTATTCCAATGATCAGCGGATTGCTGTAAACTGGTAATGAGCATCTATAGCACCTGCACAATCAAAAATTTCAGGTATTGTGTATTGTCCATTCCCCGGATAACGGGGTGATCACCCGATTGTGTTTGAAATATTACCTGTCTTATTTTTCTCCTCGCATCTTTGGCAGCCATATCTATTATCTGCAGGAACAAATCGGCGTTGACAAGACTGGTGCAGGATGATGTGACCAGGAAGCCGCCCGGCTTCACTAATTTCATTCCCCGCAGGTTGATCTCTTTATATCCTGTAATCGCTTTCTGGATTGTTTCCCGGCTTTTGGTAAAGGCAGGCGGGTCCAGCATTACCACATCATACTGCCTGCCATCTTTGGCCCATTGTTTCAACACATCAAAAGCATTGGCTGCTTCGAAATGACAGATGTGATCCAGCCCGTTCAGTTTTGAATTGGCATTGGCCTGTTCCACAGCACTGGCAGAGATATCCAGTCCATGCACCGATCTGGCCCCGTAATGTGCGGCATGAATTTCAAATGTGCCGGTGTAACTAAATGCGCCCAGCACATCAGCGTTTTTCACAATATGCTGTATAGCCCGGCGGTTATCCTGCTGATCCAGAAAATACCCGGTCTTTTGGCCGTTTTCCACATCCACATAAAACTTCAGCCCGTTTTCACTGATAATAATTCTCGTTTCAAAGGGAGCTGATAAAAAACCTTTGTGCTGGGGCAGACCTTCCAGTTCTCTTACGGGCACATCATTACGTTCATAAATCCCTTTGGGGTTAAAAATTTTTTCAATCGCCTTTACAATCGCAGGTTTCCATACATCAATACCCAAAGCGAGGGTTTGCAAAACAAAATAATCGTTGAATTTGTCAATAATAAGCTGGGGCAGTGAATCAGCTTCGCCAAATACCAGGCGGCAGTTTTCTGTATAACCCAGTTTCTTCCGGTAATCCCAACATTGGGCAATACGTTCAAAGAAAAATTGTTCGTTTATTTCATCGGCTTTGTTCCTGGTTAGCAGCCGTACCTGTATCTGCGACTGAGGGTTTACATAGCCTTTGCCCACAAATTTTTTATCAAAAGTGTACACCTCGGCCACTTCCCCGCCCTGCATTTCATTCTCCGATTTTTCCACCTCATTATTGAATATCCAGGGATGGCCATTGATAACCCTCGGCGATATTTTTCTTTTAAGATAAACCCGGTTCATAGTGCGGCAAGGTACTGGAAACGGGCTGATTAGCAGTAGCTCCTGCCAGTATCAGCCTGGCAACTGGTTTTAAAGGTCAATTTGTCCCAAATGGGCGGTTGGCAGTATTCTTGTCTCCCGTACCTTTGCCCGCCCGAATGTGCCCATGCGGTACGGGCGGGCACTCAATTTGAAAAAATGGCAGAAAAAGACACGAAGAACAAAGAAAACGGCACGCCGGAAGAACTGACCGGCATTGATATCAACACCGATGAAAACCAGAGCGGAACCACTCATCTGAACGAGCCGGTGACTGATGAACCGGAGCTGGAAAAAGTAAGGGCTGAACTCGAAGAAATAAAGGACAAACATCTCCGGAAAATTGCTGAGTTTGACAACTTCAAACGCCGCAGCGCCAAAGAAAGAATGGAGCTGATACAGACAGCCGGTAAAGAAGTGATCGCCGACTTGCTGGATGTGCTGGATGATTGCGACAGGGCTCAGCAACAGTTAGAGGACAGTGATGACTCAGCAGCTATTAAAGAAGGTGTGATGCTGGTGTTCACCAAACTGCGTAATACTTTGCAGGCAAGAGGAGTAAAGGTCATGGAAACCATCCACCGGGATTTTAATCCGGACCTGCATGATGCGATAACGGAAATTCCGGCGCCCGCAGAAGAAATGAAAGGAAAGGTGCTGGATGAAGTAGTGAAAGGATATTACCTGAATGATAAGATAATCCGTCATGCGAAAGTAGTGGTGGGAAAGTGAGCAGGAATCAGTTAATGGTTAATTAGAAATCAGGATGCCGAAAAGAGATTATTACGAAATATTAGGAGTGGGCAAAGGCGCCCCTGCGGATGAAATTAAAAAAGCATACCGCAAGGTGGCCATGCAATACCACCCTGACCGTAACCCCGGCGATAAAACCGCTGAAGAAAAATTCAAAGAAGCTGCTGAAGCTTATGAAGTACTCAGCGATACCGATAAGAAAGCACAGTATGACCGCTATGGGCATGCCGGTGTAAGCGGAAATGGAAGAGGTGGTTTTAGCGGGGGCGGTATGAACATGGAAGATATCTTCAGCCAGTTTGGAGATATTTTCGGCGATGATTTGTTCGGCAATTTTTTTGGCGGGGGTCAGCGACGCGGTGGCGGGCAAAGAAGCCGGGGTGTGAGAGGAAGCAATCTGCGGGTGAAGCTGAAACTTACTTATGAAGAAATAGCCAAAGGCGTTACCAAGAACATCAAAGTAAAAAAATATGTGGGCTGCAATACCTGCGACGGCAGCGGGGCAAAAGACAAGGGCAGTGTACAGACCTGCAGTACCTGTGGCGGCAGTGGGCAGGTGCGGAGGGTGCAGAATACTTTTCTTGGACAGATGCAAACAGTAACCACTTGTCCCGCCTGCAATGGTGAAGGCACTACTGTAACGTCGAAATGCGGCACCTGCAAAGGTGAAGGAAGAGTGTATGGAGAAGAAACAGTAACCATTGATATACCTGCCGGTGTGCAGGAAGGTATGCAGATGAATGTGAGCGGAAGAGGCAATGCCGGTGAAAGGAGCGGTATGCCCGGCGACCTGATCGTATTAATAGAAGAAGAACCGCATAAGGAACTGCACCGGGAAGGATTGAATGTGGCTTATGAACTGCACCTGTCATTTACCGATGCTGCATTCGGTACCCAGATAGAAGTACCCACCATTGATGGGCGGGCCAAAATAAAAATACCAGCCGGCACACAAAGCGGAAAAATATTCCGGCTGAAGGGTAAAGGTTTCCCAGCTGTAAACTCTTACCAGAAAGGCGACCAGCTGATACAGGTGAATGTGTGGACACCACAGCACCTGAGTGCTGAGGAAAAAGCATTGCTGGAAAAACTCAGCTATTCCCCTAACTTCAAACCGCACCCTGAGAAGGGTGGCAAGAACTTCTTTGATAAGATAAAGGAGATGTTTTCGTAGCTTAGGGATAATAAGCCCACATCATGATCCGCAAATCAGGAATTACTGCATTGCTGATCATCGTCGGTTCATTTTTATATGCCCAGGTGGTTGTTATTAATGGTGAGCAAACAAACCGCCAGCTTACCTGGAACGACTTCAGGGGTGCGCCAGATCCGGCCTCTTCACATTTTGCTTACACCTACTGGAACATTTTTTATAAATATGATGCTTTTGATTTCAAAGGCGACACTGCCAAATGGAAAGTAATCATATCAGTGGAACTGGGCAGCAATTCCTGGAAAAGAAAAGACAAAGTAACTGACACACTGCTCCGGCATGAACAGGGGCATTTCAATATCGGAATACTTTGTGCGATGGAGATTCAGGAAAAAGCGGACAAGACTGTTTTCTTCCGGCATGATTATCAGCTCCGGCTAGTGGCCCTTATAAAGGAAGTAATTGAAAAATACAGAAACGTTGAACTGCAGTACGACAAGGAGACCGAACATTTTTTTAACCGGAAACAACAATGGAAATGGGACAACTTCTTTTCAGCAAAGCTGAAGGGCAAATGATTTTCTCAATAGTTTGAACCGCCTCCTTTCTTTTTCTTCACTTTTGAGTACAGTGTTTTGGCCTGCTGCACCAGGGCGATAAATTCTTTCTGCAGCAGATCATTATTGCCTGAGACAGACTGAGCAAGGGAGATGATCTCGTTCCAGCTGTTGTTTTTTATGAAAGAAGAACCCCGCAGCAATGAGCCAAACATGGCCACAGCCGCGGAAAACCGGTAACAACTATCCAGGTCTTTAAAACCTTTCAATTCAAACCCGCTGCTGTAGCCGTACTTACATTCCTTGTCATCGTTAGGATGACGGTATTGGAGTTTAATATCAACAAATTTTTCATGGGTCAGATTTTTGCCAGCAGCCATTTTATTAGCTTCAGCAGGCACAATTTCAAACAGGGCCATCATGGAATAACCTGAACCTATCTCACCCCCTTCTATCACCGATAAAGAATCCCGCAGGGCGCCTACTTTATTGTCAAACCCGATCAGCCGGTATTCTTTTACAAGGTCCGGGTTAAACTCCACATTCATATACACATTATCTGCCACAGCATACAGTGTTTGTGTGAACTCCTTCAGCAACACTTTTTCTGCTTCCTTAAAATTATCCAGGTAAGCAAAATTGCCATTCCCCTTTTTGGCCAGCGTTTGTATTTTGGAGTCTTTGTAATTGCCCATCCCCACGCCCAGGCAGGTGAGATAGATGCCCGATTCCCGCTGCCGGGAGATCAGTTCATCCAGTTCCGTTTCGGTTTTCATGCCCACATTAAAATCGCCATCAGTAGCTAATATCACCCGGTTGTTTCCCCCGCTTATGTAATGGAGCCGGGCCACACTGTAAGCCATTTTGATACCTGATTCACCGGGAGTGGAGCCCCCGGCCTCCAGTTCATCAATTGCTTTTAATATTTTTTCTTTTTCCCCGCCGCTGGTGCTGTTCAGCATCACCCCCGTTACCCCGCCATATACCACAATGGCAACAGAATCCTTATCCCTCAGGTTATTGACCAGCAAGCGAAATGCAGATTTCAGCAAAGGCAGCCGGTTGCTCATATCCATGGAACCTGATACGTCAATCAGGAAAACAAGGTTGCTGGGCGGCAGCGAATCCAGGTTCAGCTTTTTGGAAGACAGGTTGACAAATAACAACTGGTTGTCGCTATTCCATGGGCAGGTACTCAGTGTTGTTTTTATACGAAACAGGTCTTTTCCCTGTGGCTCATGATAATCCAGGTTGAAATAATTCAGCATCTCTTCAATCCTTACCGCATCCGGCGGCACCAATGAATTGAGATTGATAAAGCGGCGGATATTGCTGTACGACGCCCTGTCCACATTCAGCGACATACCGGTGCTGGGAAACCGCCGGGCACTCACAAAATGATTTTCCAGGATGCTGGCATACGTCTCCTCGCCGGTGTACCAGCTCTTTTGTTCTTCCTTGTCCAGGTCTTTAGTGAGTGAGGAAAGTTTATCCCTGCGGCTGCTGGAAGCATTGGCCGGCAGCAATTTCATTTTTACGCTGGCATAGTTATCAGTATTCAGCAGCAATTTTTCTGTCCTGAAACCTTCAAAGGAAAAACTGAAAGTATCCACCTGGTAATTGCTGAGTATGCCAAAAGTTCCCTGCGTACCACTCCTGAAAACATATCCTGTCTTGTGCTGAAGGATGGATACATTTTGTAATATGTTGCCCGATTCATCCTTTACCTCGCCACGCAGATAATACTGCTGGGCGCATAAGGACGAACTAAATAAAAGGGCTATCAGTATATGACAAGCGGCTTTCAGAGGTTAATTTTCAAATGACACTACTTCACCCTTTATGGGGCTTCGTAGTGCGAAGTAAGGTACAAAAAAAGAAGGACAGGCTCAACGGGTTCACACAAGCTGGTAAATCTCCTTCAGGTTGCGGCCAAGCCCGTCGTAATCGAGACCATAACCCACCACAAACTTGTTGGGAATGTCAAATCCCACATAATCAAGCACCAGCGGGTATTCGGTGGCTTCCGCCTTATGCAGCAGAGCCGCAATCTTCAGTGATTTGGGCTGCTGGTGCAGCAGTTTAGGCAGAAAATTATGCAGCGTTTTGCCGGTGTCCACTATGTCTTCCACAATTATCACTTCTTTTCCAAATAAATCTTCTTCCAGCCCGATGGAAGTGACCACCTTGCCCGATGATTTCATGCCTTTGTAAGAAGCCAGCTTGATAAAACAAAGCTCCGCCTCGATGGTCAGGTGCTTGAACAGATCAGAGGCAAACATAAAAGAGCCGTTGAGGATGGCGATAAACAGCGGCCTTCTGCCGGCGTAGTCCTTGTTGATCTGTCCGGCCATTTCCTTCACCCGCTGCTGGATGATAGGTTCTGAAAGATAAATGTCAAATGATTTATCATGCACTTTCACGGTGCTCATAAGCAGTGTGGTTTAGTTGGTTGCTCTCCCCGTATTGCCGGGAATGATTGAATAGTTATCCTTCACCGCCAACCGGGGTATGGTGGATGATTTTTTCTTTAAACTGAGTTGTTCGCCAATAGCAGGCATCTCTCCCTGCTTCAGCCAGTTCAGTTCAACTAAGCTTTCTAAGCGGATAGCCTGCTGTTGTGCAATATCATGCAATGTTTCTCCCGGCTGCACGGTGTGAAATTCATTATTGCCGGTTTTTCTTTTGCGCTGCAGATAAACCAGCCTGTCTTTATCCGCTTCCTCAGTGCGGGGCATATCATTGAACTCAAAAATTTTGGCCAGGTCCACATCATAATCTTTAGCGATAACAAGATACGGGGTGCCTTTGGGCACATATACCACTTTTGTTTCGTTGATCCTGAATTCTCCTTTGGGATATTCCGTTTTTTTTTCTTTAATCACCGGATCCGTGTTTGCCATTGTTTTCACTTCTTCAGCAGTTGCGGCACCGCTTTTATTTTCATCAGCCGGGTTTTCTGTATTTGCAAGTTCATACGCTTTATCGGGAATTTTTCCCAGCGCCACAAAACTGTAATGCTGCAGGCCATAGTCCTCAATTGTTTTAATCAGCTTTACAGCATAGCGGGGGTTGGTGGCATAACCTGCCTTTTTTAAACCCCATGCCCAGCCAGCGTAATCGGTGGGGTCAAGGCTAAAAAGAAAGGCATAGCGCTGGTTGGCTTTCAGAAAATCTGAATGGTCACGGTAAGAGTCTTCCGGCGAAAAGTATTTGCGGAAGCACTCCCCTCTTGCATCATCATTATGTTTTACAGTTTCACCCGTCCATG
>JBQTHS010000060.1:0-8370 GCA_052389635.1 Bacteroidota bacterium
CAACCCGAACAGTGCACCAAGGCCAAGCAGCGCAAAACTGTTTTCACCACCAAAAAATCCTTTGGAGTGGAAGACATAATCAAAAACAACCAGACTGATGGTGGATATGGAAAAGCCAATGGCATTATAAATGGTGAGCGCCGTTCCCCTTAAATGTTCGGGCGCAAACTGCGCCACTAATGTGGAGAACTGCGGCGAGTCGGGGCAAACGGTAAGGCCCCAGAGAAAAAGAAGGGCAAGAAATAAAACAACCGGAAGATGATAAATAAAGGGAGAGACGATACAGCATAGCCCTGAAATAAATAAAGCCAGCGACGCCACTTTGACGCTGCCCCATCTTTGTGATAGCAATCCGCCTGTAATGGAACCAATACTTCCGGTAGCTATGATAAGAAAACTTAGCAGCGGGATATTCAACGTAGTTCCATTCTTATTTGCGTATAGTGCAAGTATCAGCGGAAGAAAACCCCAGAAAGTATAAAGCTCCCACATGTGGCCGAAGTATCCGAAAGCAGCCTGCCGCCATTTTTTGGAACGAAAAATTTCTGAAAAGGCATTCCATTGAAAGCCGCCTGATTTTTTTCGGTACGGCCCGTCACCCACCAATAATATCATCAGCAAACCACCGGCGAGGGCAAAAGCGGAAGTAAAAAATAAAACCGGTTTCCACGGCAAATCAAAATCGCTGTTTTTCAGCAAATGGGGAAAAGCTGTGCCGAGAACAAGTGCACCCAAAAGAAACCCCATGGCTTTGCCCAAACCCTTTTCAAAACAGTCAGAAGATATTTTCATACCGACAGGATAAATGCCGGCAATAAAAAAACCGGTGACGAACCTTATGGAGAATAACGAAACAGCATCGGCGGCCAGCCACACGGCAGCAGCATTGGCGGCAGCGCCCAGCAATGAACTGATAAAAAATAACCGTACCGGCGAAAAACGGTCGGCCAGGGAGAAAAAAGCAAAGACCAGCGTACCCCCAATAAACCCCAGCATGACAGCAGAGGTAACAAGACTAACCGCATACCGGCTTAGCTGAAATTCCTGTACTAATTCAGGTAATACTGCATTGCCCGTAAACCAAAGCGAAGTGCCTGCAAACTGCGACAGCACAATAACGGGAAGAATATGGCCGGGTATTTTTCGCAACAGGGCTATTTTATAATTTGTAAATATAACCTTAACGCTTAACACGAAGATTGGCCAGCAGGATACCCACGAATACAATCAGCATACTTACAATATGCACCCAGGTAAATTGTTCATGCAGGATAATGGCCGCCTCAATGCTGCTGAACACAGGGATCAGGTTGCCAAATAATGCTGTCCTTCCGGCACCAAGTTTACCGATGGCAATATTCCAGATAAGAAAACAGACGACAGATGCACCCAGACCCAGGTAAAGAATGGAGAGAATGAGATTGGAATTCCATGCTACAACGGGAGCCCTGTTCATTTCCCAAATATAAAAGGGTAGTACCATCAGCGTCCCGAAAGAAAAAATGACAAATAAAAAATTGATGGAAGAAAGAGCTGCTGGTTTTTTCTTCACCATGGTATTGTACACGGCAAAACAAAAAGCCGCTACCAGCATCCATAGATCGCCTTTGCTGAACCGGAGAGATAGCAGGGTTTGAAAATTGCCTTTTGATAAAAGAAACAATACGCCAATGATGCAAAGTATCATCCCCGTCAGTTTTAGCCAGCCGATCTTTTCTTTCAGAAAAATGCGGGCAAACAATACCGACATGATGGGGGAAGAAGTAGTGCCGATTAAAGCCAGGTTAATGGCCGATGTATAATGGGCGCCAACATATACAAATGTATTAAACAGGGCTATCCCGGTGAGTGAGATCCAGAAAAGATAATGCCAAGATTGTTTCACCACTTTCCACTCCGTTTTGAATTGTTTAATGGCAAATGGAAGAATAATGACAGCTGCAGTAAGCCAGCGGTAGAAATTTAGACTGATGGGCGGAATATCCTTGTTTACAGCCCTTGCTACAATAAAATTACCCGACCAGATAAAAGCAGCCAGCACAGCCAGCCCGATCCCGGTATAAATATTTTTAGCAGGGGATTGATTCATTTAAAATTTAATGGTGTGCAAAATCCATTTCGAATTTTCCTTTGATGCGTTCAATCGGTGGATTGAAATAACCAAACTTCAGTTGCGGGAACTCTTCCCTGATTAATTCCTGCAATTGTTTTACGCCCATGCATTCACCGGTATCGGTCACCCCGATCTTACCCAGGTACCAATCAGGATCAATATTGAAATTGCGCCACTGGATCATTTTCAGCCGGGTTTCCCTGATCAGTTTCCGCAAGGCTTCATATTCTGCAATGGAGTCTGTCATACCCGGAAAAACAAAATAGTTGATAGAGGTCCAGCCGCCGAGGCGGTTCACCACTTTCAGGCTTTTGATGATATCATCAAAATCATAATTGTTGGGCCGGTAATAAGGCATGTAGATCTCTCTTCTCGCCGAATTGGTGCTTACACGGATGGAGTTCAATCCTGCTTTGCAAAGTTCTTCCACCGCATCCGGTCTTGAACCATTTGTGTTGATATTGATACTTCCCTTAGAGGTATGCTTTCTTATTTCAATGATGGCATCCCGGATGGTCTCCCACATCAGCAGCGGCTCGCCTTCACAACCCTGCCCGAAACTGATGATAGGATAGGGGGCTGATTCCAGGTGTGGCACAGTAAGTTCTACTATCTCCTCAGCAGTGGGTTTAAATGTCAAACGGTCCTGCGTGGAAACAATAGGTTCTTCGTCGGGTTGCAGCGAGATACAGCCCACGCAATTGGCGTTGCAGCCGGATGATACCGGCACCGGGCATTCCCAGCGGCCCAGCGAAAAATTCCTGGCAGCGGGGCAGTGATAGGTCAATGCACAATTTTTCATTAAATGATTGACCAGCCGGTTATGCGGGTAATGTTTCAATAAATAATCGGCGCCTTCATTTATTTTTTGCTGATCATAGCCGGTGCAGTCCTGCCGGATGTCCGGTTCTATCCTTATGGCAGGAACATAGAATTTATTATTCAACCAACCGGCGGCGGTATAGCAAAATAAAGGTAGGGTGGGAGCATCTTTTGCTGTTTCATATGCTGAAAGGTAGAAACCGGTATGTGCGGGGGGGATAAAAGCGGCAACGGCCCATCCTTTTTCACAAAGACGCATTTCACCAGTCTGCACATCAATGCCGATGCCTCTTCTGCCCGGGAGTTCATATAATGAACCACCATCGGGTAATTTTATCCATTCATCTTGTGGAACGGGCACAGCATCCCAACCGCTGCGACCGGTCACATATAATGAAGTGTCTTCAAAGATCTTGCCTTTGCCATCTGAGTAAAGAATATATGGGGAGTGCTTCAGGCTCATTTATTCAGCTGTTGCCTGCAAAACTCGTTAAATTCTTTTTCATTAACTGAAGTTTTGCTTTCGTCAATTGCCTGCTGAATAATCTTATTGTTCCTGAAGTCAATGGTCAGCAGACCGTCTTTCAGCAAACAATTATTCAGGCTTGTCCAACTGATTTTTTTTACCGGGAAAGAAGGGTAAAAAATGGATTCCTGCAGGATAATAATTTTTAATTCCCTGTCGGACACTCTAAACAGCGAAGACAAAGCAAGAAAGATTAAGCCAATCCACCAGTATCCTGTGAAAAGCAAGTATAAAATAATACTTATTGAGGTAATAAGAAACGATTTCCTAGTATGATTATCTTTTTTGTTGAGAATCAGGATATACTGAATGATAAATGTTAGCACCATTAGAATGATGCCTGTTATAACAACAAGTTTCCCTTCTGATCTGGTATAATCTTGTTGAGTCATAACAAACCAAAGAGCTATGAAATTCAAACCCAAAAGAAAGCCTGCGAACCGGTTATAAAATTTTGTTCGTTGATTTTTCAGATACAGCTCAAACTTTTGCATGATGTTGCTCCCCTTTAGGGGTTGGGGGTATTGCTTGTCACCAGCAAGTTACACAACTTAAACAGCACCCGGGCGCCCACATTGGCATCCCAGTCGGTATCGCCGCCAATGCCCACTTCGTTCAGGTCGAAGCCCACAATCGTACGGCCGCTTTGCAACAGTTTGCTGAAGAGAAAGAATACCTGTTCCAGTTCAAAACCACCCGGTACCGGCGTGCCGGTGAAAGGACACAACTTACGGTCGAGACCGTCAATGTCAAAACTGATAAATACTTTCTGCGGTAGTTTATCAATGATATCCTCGGCAATAAGCCGCCAGCTCTGTCCTTCAAAGAGCCGGGTGCGTATCTCTTTGTCAAAATAAGTGATGACCCTGTAATTGCTGCTCTTGATGTATTCCCATTCACTTAGGCTATAGTCACGGACACCTACCTGCACCAGCCTCTGTAGCTCCGGTATCTCCTTCAGTGCATTATACATGATGCTGGCATGTGAATAGGTAAATCCTTCATAGCCATCCCGCAGGTCGCAGTGCGCATCGATCTGCAGTATCCCGAACTCACCGTGCTTTTCTGCAATGGCTTTGAAGTAACCCAACGGGGTGCTGTGGTCGCCACCAAGCAACCCTACCAATTTGCCGTTGGCCAGCAGCACTTTTGTCTGGTCATATACCCAGTTGTTCATGTAATTACTGCCTTCATTGACCTCCTTCAGTGTTTTGGTCATGAATTGGTTGGCGCCTACTTCATCGCCCCGGGAAATATAATCGATATAGAGTTCGGCTTCCTTGCGGAGGTAATCGCTTTTCATCAGCACTTTTTTATCGCAGGGGCGCATGTAGAAACCCTGTTTCCAGGCCTCAGGCATTTCAGGGTCAAACAGGTCCACCTGCAGGCTGGCTTTGAGCATGGCATCCGGGGCACGGGCCGTGCCGGCGCCATAGCTTACGGTTACTTCCCAGGGCACAGGAAGAATTACCAGTTTTGAATCATCTTCTGAAGTGGGCAGACCAAAAATATTATTCTCAGGATTGCCCACACTGTTCGGGTCATAATTGGAAAGATCAACCATAACGGGTTATTTGAAAAGCCGTGCAAATTAAATGGGTTTCCCGTAGCGGCAAAATCTGATACACTGATGTGGATAAGCTGATGGGGTTCCGTATTTACTTTCTGCTGAGGTTCTTTAAATGGCTGACATGCGAAACCACGGCCAGCCGCATTTTGGGGTATTCAATATAGGGCACCCCAAAATCTTTGCAAGCTTTGCGGATGATCTTACTGATGGCGGGGTAGTGAACATGGGAGATGCGGGGGAACAGGTGGTGCTCAATCTGGAAATTCAAACCGCCCACCCACCAGGAAATAAGCCTGTTGTTGGTGGCAAAATTAGCGGTGGTCTTTAATTGATGAATAGCCCACTCATCTTCCATCCTGTTGGTGTTTATATCAGCCTGCGGAAATTCAGTATGTTCTACAGTATGAGCCAGCTGGAAAACGATGCTTAATACAAAACCGGCAAACATGGCAAAAACAAGGAAACCGATCAGCCAGGCCTCGAAGCCAACCATATAAATGGGCAGAACTACAAACAGAAAAGCATGCAGCGCCTTAAAGCCCCAGAAAGAAAGGTGGTCGGACAGGGCCATTTTCTTTAGCGGCGTCAGACCAATCCTCCGGAGAAAATATTTTTTATAATCTGTAAAGAATACCCACCAGATGTACAGCAATGAATACGCTAACCAGAAATACCAGTGCTGAAAGCGGTGAATTTTGTAATACTTCTGTTCTTCGCACAGACGGAGCAATGGCTTTGCTTCAATATCGTCATCCACGCCATGCACATTGGTATAAGTATGGTGGATGATATTGTGTTTTGTCTTCCACATAAAATTGTTGGCGCCGAGAAAATTCAGGGAAAGACCGGCCAGCTGGTTCAGCCATTTGTATTTGCTGAAGCTTCCATGCATGCCATCATGCATTACGTTAAAGCCGATGGCGGCAGTCAGCCCGCCGAGAATAATACATTCAGGTATGGCCAGCCAGACTGCCGGAGTAAAGAAAACGAGATGCGTATAAACAGAAAAATAAGCAACAATCAGCACTATCGCTTTTACATACAGCTTATAGTTACCGGTGGAGTGCTTGCCGGCCTGTTTAAAATACTCGCTGATACGACGCTTCAGTTCGCTGTGAAAGGAAATAGTGGTATGGGAAAATTTGGGGATTGTCATTATTGATTTTAAGACGGGCCTGCCTGCCGGCAAGCAGGCAAAGGTAGTCTTTACCATTCAGAATCAGGTATAAAAATTTACAGTGCGCCGTGAGTGGACAAATCTTTTCAAATGGTTGGACAAACGGTTGTTCAGGTTTCGTTTTGTATCAGCGAATCCAGGCTGCGGATACCGATTTTTTTCTCACTGATAAAGCCCTCAGCATACTTCACCCCAATGCGTTTGCCAAACATTCTCGCCCTTGCCCTCACACTTTCTAAAAAATCAGGAGTGGAAATATAAGTTTGCGGCCCCTCATCGCCTGCATTGCCGGACCAGAACTGGGTACTGTATGCCTCAATGGCTTTCATCCTTTGCTCAAACACATCGCTGATGTCAACCAGCAGGTCGGGCTCATGGTACCAGTCCTGTATATAATGTAGTACATAAGCAGGCCTCCACCTTGTCTGTTCTTTTCCGTTTTCATCTTTTGTTTCAATCTTGGTGAGGCCGGAAAGGAAACAGGATTCAGCAATCAGCTGGCCCGCCCGGCCATGGTCAGGATGGCGGTCATGCAGCACATTGCCGATGACGATATCCGGCTGGTATTTTCGGATAGCGGTAATCAGTTTCAGTTTATGCTCTTCGTTGTTCTCAAAAAATCCATCCCGCATTTTCAGGTTTTCCCGTACCTGCACACCCATGATCATGGCGGCACTGGCGGCTTCCTGGTAGCGGGTTTCCACCGTGCCACGGGTGCCCAGTTCTCCCTGGGTCAGGTCAATGAGGCCCACTTTTTTTCCCCTTTTGATCTCATTGATGATGGTGCCGGAACAACCAAGTTCCACATCATCCGGGTGAACGCCAATGGCAATAATGTCCAGTTTCATAATAGTTGTAAATATATACAGATATGCAGCAGCAGGAATGACGGATGTCGGAAGTCAGAGGCCGGACTGAATACCGCTATTTATTGGGGTGCTGAGACCTCGGGCCTCAGACCTTAATTTACCCTGTACGGATTCCCATACCAGCCGCCATCAATTTCCTTTACAATATTCTCGATCTGCCGGTCAAGCTTGTTTTCTTTCAGGTCCCAGTCCTGCTTCAGGTTGCCGCCCACAAACCAGGCCACCGTCTGGTAAAACCGGGCATTGAAACCACCTTTGTATTCTTTTATTATTTCGTAGCAATTATTACCCGTTTGCCGGTTAATGAGTTTCATCAGGATCTTGCCCTGGTAAACGGACAAATTGCGAAGTGGCTCTTCAAATTGATTTCTCAGTTCTTTCTCCCTTGTTTTGATGTAGGCCTTCCGCTCTTTTTTACCCGAAACATTCGTCAGTTTGGCATTGATGTCATTGATAGTTGAACCTGCCACCCTTGCGTACGGATACGTAACATATACCGCATTGCGGAGCCTTGTCCACTCCTCGATGTATTTGGCCAGTTTATCCGGCGACATATTGCCCACCCAGGCCATTTCCATTTCCTTATAATTCACAATCTCATTCTGAAACCATATCGCAGGCACCACGATGGTATCATTCGGACCCCATTTTTTCCGTTGTTCTTTCATCATCTGGCGGGCATAATCAGAAGAATCTGCCACAGCCTTCAGTGTATCTATTTGTGCAAACAGCCTAACAGCTGCACCAAAAACCAGAAACAGGGTGACGATTACTCTTTTATTATGGCTATTAAAGGAGAACATTTCAGTACAAAGCTAATCAACAACTGCCATTTTTGCCAGCCAACAGCAAAACTACCCGGGATGCTGTTTTCCCCAAAGGGGTTCCTTCGGAATGAAAAGCTAAAATTAAGACCGGGCCCTGTTGTTTCGGTTTAACCTTATCCGGTGTACCATACTGATAATGATACCCGCAGCAGTAACGATAACACCAAGCCAGAGCAGGTTGATAAAGGGAAATTTGTAGGCCTTCAGCGTCACATATTTCATAACGGCATTGGATTCTTTTACGCCGAGTTCAATGCTGTTGTCCGGGTTCACTTTCTGCAGTTGAAGCACCAGGTTTTCAGCGATCAGGGTGTCAGGCACTGCAATCACATCGCCTTTGGCTAAGGTCAGTTTGGGGGCAATAGTATAAATGGAGCCTGTTTTGGAGAAAACTTTGACGGGAGCTTCATAAATATTTCCCTTCTCTCCTAATATCTCCCTGATGTCAGCAGGTATATTCACCATC
>JBQTHS010000061.1:0-38426 GCA_052389635.1 Bacteroidota bacterium
TTGCAGCACTGAAGCAGTACGAAGGCGGCAGAGATGCCGGGGATGTATGCCGGGAATATGGCATACACAAAGCCACCTTGTATAACTGGCGTAAAAAGTACAGCGGGATGGAATCATCCCATCTCAAAGAGCTTAAAACGTTGCAGGAAGAGAACCGCCGGTTGAAACACATGTATGCAGAGCTCAGCCTGGATTATAAATTAGCTAAAGAGATCATTGAAAAAAAGTTGTAGGGCTCTGTCAAAAACGGGAACTGACTGCATGGGCACAAACAGAACAATCAGTCAGTGTTGGCAGAGCTTGCAGGGTTATCAGTTTGCACCGGTCACTTTGGTACTATCAAAGTAAAAAAGATGATACGGAAGTGGTGGTGAAACTGCAGCAATATGCCGAACTGTATCCAACCCGTGGCTTTGATGATTATTTTGGAAAGATCCGTAATGAAGGTCTGGAATGGAACCGTAAAAGAGTTTTGCGGGTGTACAGAAGCCTGCAGATGAAGCTGAGGCGTAAGCATAAGAAACGATTGCCTGCCAGGATAAAGGAACCGTTAGCAAAACCTTTGGAATTAAACCATACCTGGAGCCTGGATTTTATGAGTGATGCATTAACCAATGGAAGACGGATAAGGGTTTTTAAAGCCATGGATGATGGCAGCCGGGAATCACTGGCAGCTCATGCGGATTATTCCATCAGCGCAGAAAAAGTAATTGCGGTATTACAACGGGTAACAGAAGAAAGAGGAATGCCAAAACAGATAAGAGTGGATAATGGACCTGAATTTTTAAGCAAAGCCTTTATCGGATGGTGTAACCACAACAATATTCTCATCAAATACATACAACCCGGCAAGCCTATGCAGAATGCTTATATTGAAAGATTGAACCGTTTGTTCAGAGAAGATGTGCTGAACGCATATCTGTTCGATAACCTGGAGCAGGTCAGAATACTGGCTGATAAATGGATGGATGAATACAACCGGCTTCATCCGCACAAATCTTTAAATGGAAAAACGCCCCATCAGGCGGCCGCTCAGTTGGGCGGGGCATGCCCCGCCCAACTGAATGATTTATCTTTACAAACAACAAATCGAAGACTGTCCTAAAAGAGGGAAGGCTTCATGTGTATTAGCGAATATACGAACACTGTATTTTTAGGTAGCTTGAATATTGTTGCCCTGATTTTCAGGCATATAAGATAGTTTTCGCAAGATGACCACCCGCTCAATAATGTTTCGCAAATACAACCAACAAATTGGCTAAAGCCCGGGTGGAGGTCTTAAATCTAATTGACTTTTATTTCCCAACCGCAGAAGCTAATCAATACGTCCTCTTCAGATCAAAACTGGTCAGTATCACATAGTCGCCAAGTTTTTCAAACTTGCTCCAGTCGGGGTTCGGGAAACTTTTATCGGGGAAACAGCTAATATTTAGGATCCTCAGTTTTTTATTTCTCATCTGTAATTGAGCAGCCGTGCCCAGTTTCTCTTCCACATGGAATTTGCCTACGCAATGAAATACCTTCCGGCCTTTGTTTTTTCGCAGGTAACGGTGAATAGAATAGCTCATACCGGCATCCCAGAGGCTCTGGCTGTAATAGATACGGGGGTTTTCACCGCCGGGACTGCCTTTCATGATGTCCATGAATTTGTCACGGTAGCGGCCGCTTAAGGTATCATAAGGCAGCGGCGGCAAATATTTTTTTGCCTCCTTACTTAAGCTGTCCAGTGCTTTCATACCTCTTTTTGTAACCAAGCTTACATAACGCCGCGGCGGGTTGGCGGCAATCACCGGTAGCCTGTTTTCCCTGGCATATTCGACCATTGGGCGGTAATCCCTGTAATTGCTCCAAAGCCTTGCATCTTTGGAGAACCGGCCCTCATCCATCTTTCCCGCCAGGTACTCGTCCAGCACCAGTTGGTTATCGGTCTCAAACATTTCCATGCTCAACGCCAACTGGCTGCCATACTGTGCATGCAATGCCCGGAATATCTTATTTTCCAGATAATGCCCGGCGCTGTCATTATGCTCTTCGCCAAAGAACAATACATCAGCATCGGCCATATCGGCCACGATCTTATCAATGCTTATGATCTGTTTGCTGCGGTTATCGTAAATTTTATAATGGGCCTCCATTCCATCCTGTGAGAAGACAGCTAAACCGGATAAACAAAATGCAATGCCGGGTAATATTTTCATTTTACTGATTGTTTTATTTTTTTAAAATACTCCATTACTTTCTTTTCAGCCTTCTCCTGCAACAGGATACTGGCAGGGAAAAGGTTTCTCCGCAGCCCCTTATAAATGCTGATACAATTATCCAATGCTTTGATGACGGAAGCCCGGTTGTATTGTGCAAGGGTGATCTTCAGGTTCTCCAGGTCTGAAAGGTTGAGCTCCTGTTCCACTTTGCGCAGGCCCCTTGCCTTTTTTTTATTTTTTAACTGCATCAGCGGGGCAAGCACTTTCAGGCGGATAAAACCCAGACCGTCTATACATTCAAAATATTCTCCACGGGCAGCTTTACCTCCAATATAATGCACCCATGTCCAGAACCGGTCTTCTATCCACCGAAAATCGGGTTGAGGCCAAACCGCTTTGCTTGAATTGATAATATTGGTAAGCTGCTTGTCCCTTTCAAACAATACGACAGGATCTTCCACCCGTTCGGCTAATTCCGGCAGGGTGATGAATTTTATGTCCACATGCAGCAGCGGGTTGTCGTATAAGCAAATCAGCAGCCGGGGCTCACCCACATGTTCTCCGGTGAATCCGGAGATGAAACCGCCCAAACTTTTGGCATATGCCAGCATTTTTTCTTTATCATCGCCAATTTGTTCTTTGGTCACCAGCACCAGGTCCAGGTCGGAGTATTCGTCCATCTCCCCGCAGATCCAGGAGCCAGATGCAGCCAATCCGATGACGGCATCATCCTTCTCTGCTATTCCGGCTGCCCGGCGTGCAAATTCCTGCTGGATCATATTAATTTATAAGGATTGAAGATAAAAAAACGGGGCTTTTGCCCGCTTTTTATTTATTTACAGGCTCTAAGAAAGGTTCACTCCACCATGAAAAGAACTATCGCCATACTGGTTGTATTTTTTCTTCTTCACAGCCATGCTGTTTACGGCCAGGCGCCATCTCCTGTCAGGCAAAAAGCCATTGTGCTGAAGCGGATGATCGAACTGAATCACCTGTCTCCCCGTGCAGTGGGCGACAGCTTTTCGCTGCAAATGTTTAAAACCATCATCAATGCTGCCGACCGGAGAAGGCTGCTGTTTACCGGACCGGAGTTTACATCATTGCAGGCATTTGCTTCTTCATTGGATGATGAGCTGAACGGAAACAAATGGGCCTTCTATGATATGTTTTCGACCGTGTATAAAAAAGCGCTGACAAGGGCCGACTCTATCATAAACAAACTCACCCAAAAACCTTTTGATTTCAATGTAAGCGAAACCGCCAGTTCGCAAAAAAGAGATGCCTTTATCTTTTCTGCAGATGTGCCGGCGCTGGCAGCTAGGTGGCAGCGTTATATGAAATATGCAGCGTTGAGCCAGTTGTATGGATTGGTATCTGCTGATACTGGCGGCAAAACATCATTGAAAACTGTGATTGGCCGGTCCGAAGCAAAGACAAGGGAGTGGCTGAAAAAAACAGAAACAAGAAATTTAAAACGGATCGCAGATCACCCGTCCGGTATTGACGGGTATATTGCCGACCTGTACCTGAACGCACTGGCATCAGGATTTGACCCGCACAGCAATTATTTTTCCCCGCAGGAAAAGGCAGAATTCCAGGAATCGCTGAGTACTGAAGCACTCTCGTTCGGATTTGATCTCGATGAGAACGACAAAGGACAAATAATTGTTGATCAGCTGGCCCCCGGCGGGCCTGCCTGGAAATCCGGCGACCTGAACAAAGGCGATGTGTTGCTCAGCATATTGTGGGAAGGAAAAGAATGGACGGATATGACGGGCGCCACACTGGAGGAAGCGTATGATGAACTGGACAAATCATCCACGGATAAAGTGATGCTCAAAATTCAAAAGACAGACGGCAGCATTAAGCAGGTGATCATGCGCAGAGAAAAAATAGAGAACGGGGAAAATATTGTAAAAGGGTTTTTGCTGGAAGGAGAAAAAAAGGTCGGGTATATTTTATTGCCCGGTTTTTATACCGAATGGGAAAATGAATCCGGCTCCAGTTGTGCGAATGATGTGGCCAAAGAAATTGTAAAACTGAAAAAGGAGAATATTGAAGGCCTGATACTGGATGTCCGGTTTAATGGTGGCGGTTCACTCGGCGAGGCGCTGGAAATGCTGGGCATATTCATTGATGAGGGGCCGCTGGTGGGCATTCAGTCCAAAGAACCGAAGATCGCCTACCTGAAGGATCCTAACCGGGGTACCATCTATACCGGCCCGCTGGCGCTGATGGTGAACGGGCAAAGCGCTTCCGCCTCTGAACTGATGGCAGCCACCCTGCAGGATTATAACCGGGCCGTGATCGTAGGCAGCTACACATTCGGTAAAGCCACCATGCAGCGTATGTTTCCGATGGATACCAGCTCCCGAAAAACGGGGATCACTCCCGGTGATGGGAAAGACATGGTGAAGATCACTAACGGTAAACTGTACCGCCTCACCGGGGAAACAGCGCAGCGAAGCGGGGTAAAGCCGGATATTGCCCTGCCTGATGCGTTTGACGGAATGGAATACCGGGAAAAATTTTACCCTGTAGCCCTTGCAGGTGAGCCGGTGGCGAAAAATAATTATTACAAACCACTACCCGCATTGCCGGTAGGAGAACTGGCGGCGAAAAGTGCAGTAAGAATAAAAGGCCACAGTGGTTTTAATAATGTCAAAACAATCGTAAACATGATGCTGGCCCGTTTGGATAAAACTGAGACAGTATCTTTGAAATGGGATGAGTTTGAAAAATGGGCAGCACAAAAAGACAAAGAAGCAGATCTGCTGGACGGGGAAGCGGAGACATCCGCCGCCATTTATAAAGTAACCAACCATAGCCCGGATAAAACGCTGATGGCGAATAATGACTATGCAAAAGAGATAAATAAGACCTGGCTCGAAGATATCGGCGAAGACATTTATATCCGGGAGGCATTTCTTGTATTATGTGATTTGATTAAATTGCGCTGACCACACATAAATTTATTGTGACAATGAGAATCTTTCTTAAGACAAAGCTGGCCCTGTTGTTGGTTCTTTTGACCTTTAAGCCCTCCTTTTCCCCGGCCCAGGTTTTTGAAACGCCGGTTGAGTACATGGACTATATTGGCAAAGCCAATGATGCACTTTCGCTGAAGTACATGGTGTACCTGAGCAGTGTGTCGCATGGCAAAAGTGCCCGCAAGGTGGAAAAGCGCAGGGAAGAAGTGGTGAACTCCATCCAGGAAACGAGGTATAATATACAGGGTATGCCGCCTTACAAGGGCGATAAATCATACCGGGACAGTTCGGTGGCCTATTTGAAAATCCTGAATATTGTGTTCAACGAAGATTACGGCAAGATCGTAAACATGGAAGAGATAGCTGAACAAAGCTATGATGCCATGGAGGCCTATGTGCTGGCACAGGAAAAAGCCAACGAAAAACTGCAGGAAGCATCCAGGAGACAAAGCGAAGCGCAAAAACTATTTGCGTCGAAACATAACATCAACCTGCTGGAGAACACTTCTGAACTGGAAGCAAAAATGAAAACATCTTCGGATGTGCTGCACCACTACAACGAAGTGTACCTGGCATTTTTCAAGCCTTATAAGCAGGAAGCTTACCTGCTGGAGGCGGTGGAGAAAAGAAATGTGAATGGCGTGGAGCAGAACCTGAATTCACTCGAGGGGTTTGCCGAAGAAGGTATTGAGAAGCTGAAAAAGATAAAACCCTATTCCGGCGACCCCTCTGTGATGAACGCCTGCCGCAACATGCTGCTTTTTTATAAGGAAGAGGCAAAGAAAGGCACAGCCTTCAGTGATTTTTTACTGAAACAGGAGAGCTTTGAAAAGATCAAAAAGAAATTTGAATCAACCCCATCCGGGAAACGTACACAAAAAGACATTGATGAGTTTAACAATGCAGTGAATGATATCAATGCTGCCGGGGATAACTATAATAAGGTGAACAATGAATTAAATAAGAAACGGGGCAGTTTGCTGGATGGCTGGAACAATGCGGTTAAGAAATTTATGGACACCTACATCCCGCAGCAGCGGAAAGGCGGATAACAGTGCTGTGATACAAAACTCTGTACGAATAAAAAACCCCGTTACCAATACAACGGGGTTTTCTCATGGCTGATAACAATTGTCAGTTCATGCGTATAACCCGGTGACCACCGCCGTTGTTCTGTTCCATTTCTTTCAGCATCTTTTCTCTTTCCATTTTAAATTCTGCCGCCGTGTATCGCTTTTTCCCGGAGGGCTCTTTAATGGAGGCAAGGTCTGCTTTTGCTGAAATGCTGCTGGCTTTGTACAGCTGGGTACCGTCTTTAATATCCATTTCAAGAATTAATCCCGGCAACTGCCCCTGAAATTCGGAAGGCCCGGCAGCAACGGGGATATCCGTTGCAAACCAGGCAATGATATTGGAAGTGTCATCCACCTCCTTGCGTTCCATCACGCCATTGTCCATATTCATAATGGTTCTTTTGCTGGTACGGGTGGCAGTCGCCTTCATACAGTTGTGGTTCAGGATGGTTTTTGTTTCACCCGTCATCTTCCATTTCAGTTTGCTGATGGTATCATCAATGATGAAGTTTTTATCCATGAGCTCCCGGCATTCCACTTTTTTACCTGTTTCAAGATTGGTGAAGACCACATCATTGCTGCCGGCCACCACCATTCTTATCTGCGCCCCCCCTTCGGTTTGAAAAGAACCGCCATCATCATCGGTTTCGCTTTCGGCCTGTTTCCACAGGCTCTGGCTGTTGCCGAAGCTGAGCTCAAATTTATCGGTACGGGTGCTGGGTACCTGTTGTTCCATGCCACCGCCCATGCCGGCAAAGCTGAACTGGACTTTTACGGTACGGTCATAGATGACTTTTCCTTCTTTCTGCTGGGCCTGTATTGTCAAAAGGGCCATGGAGACAATGCCTGTGAGGAAAGATTTCTTCATGATTTTTATTTTAAGCCAAATCTATGGCAGGGGCCCTGTAAAATAAGTTAACCCACCTTTCATTAAGGTTAATAAAGGTTAATGCAGATAAAATAGCCGGGAACATTGGTTTATTTTTGTTTTCTTATTCCCGGGTTCATGCAAAAAATGAAAGCACTTTCCCTGTTAATGACGGTTGCCATACTCGGCATTACCGGCTTCCAGCTGTACTGGCTGAAGCAGAACTATGAACGGGAAAAAAAGTCGCTTGAATTAAAAATCAATTCAGCTTTTCATGAAACGATGTGGCGTTTACAGGGATTGAAGCTGAACCTGGATGGTATCCGGTGGAGCCAGGAAACTGAAAAACCATCCGTCAGAATTACTGTGGACGGGGATAATGACAGCTCAGGTGTAAACCTCAGACCGAGGCGGGAAATTATTTCCACTGTTAATGTAATCAGGGGACGTCTGAAAGATTCATTGAAAAAAAGCGGGGGCAAAGGAGTATTTATTTTAAATCAGGCCACCGTAGGTGTCCATGACGATTCAACCTATTTTGATAACCAGTTACCTCACCAGCCGGGAGGCAGAGATCATATCTTCAGGTTTTTATATGGAGTTGATTCTTTGCAGGAAAAACTGACAGTTGCTGAGATTGACAGCGCTTATGCAATAAGATTGACAAAGCAAGGACTCAATATCCCCTTCACAATTACCCAGCTTGACAGTACAGCCGAAACGGGAGAAATCATTGAACCGCTTCTTAACCGTGTGACTGTAGGCTTCGCCAAACCGGTAACCTATGAACTGAAGCCGGGCAACACCTTCCCTTACCTGATGCGCCAGATACTGCAGCCCGTTTTGTTTTCCGTTCTGCTGCTCGGCATTACCATCCTTTCATTTGTACTGCTCTACCGCAACCTGCTGAGGCAGCGGCGGCTTGCCGAACTGAAAAATGAATTCATCAGCAATATCACCCATGAACTGAAGACCCCAATTGCTACCGTTGGAGTGGCCATTGAAGCACTGAAGAACTTCAATGCGATGGACAATCCGCTGCGGACAAGAGAATACCTGGATATATCCGGCAACGAATTGCAGCGCCTGGGCCTGCTGGTTGACAAAGTGCTCAAACTATCCATGTTTGAGAAAAAAGAGATAGACCTGAAATATGAAACCGTAAACCTGCATGACCTGGTGGAGGAAGTAGCGTCGTCCCTGAAACTGCAATTAGAAAAACACCACGCAAAACTCAGCATCACCCGGGAAGGGGATATGAACATATCCGGCGACCGCCTGCACCTGCTGAGTGTAATTTTCAACCTGCTGGACAATGCCCTGAAGTACGGGAAAGAAAACCCGGAAATAAAAGTGGACATAAAAGGGAATGAACAGAATGTACAGATGAGTGTATCGGACAACGGCATCGGTATTGCACCGGAGTACAAAGACAGGATTTTTGAAAAATTCTTCCGCATCCCGCATGGCAACACACATAATGCGAAAGGATATGGCTTAGGGCTGAGCTATGCAGCGCAGGTGGTGAGGAAACACCAGGGAAATATTTTCGTGGAGAACAATGAAGCGGGCGGCGCCAGATTCACTATCACACTTCCCAAAACCATCACCGTATGAGTAAAACAAAAGTATTATACGTGGAAGATGAACTCTTCCTCGGAAAGATAGTAAGGGAGAGCCTGGAGAGCCGCAGCTTTGAGGTCATCATGGAAGCAGACGGCGCCAAAGTGCTCAGTTTGTTTAAAGAAGCAAAGCCGGACATCTGTGTGCTGGATGTGATGCTGCCCCACAAAGACGGCTTTACCATTGCCGATGAAATAAGGGAGCTTGACGAAGAAGTACCCATCATATTCCTGACAGCAAAGACGCAAACAGAAGATGTGGTAAAAGGGTTTTCACTCGGCGGCAACGATTATATCCGCAAGCCTTTCAGCATGGAAGAACTGATAGTGAGGATACAGCACCTCCTGCGCAACCGGCAGGAAGGGGTGCCCGGAATTAATGGGGGTACCGTAACGATGGGCAAATACAGTTTTCAGATCAACCGCCAGTTGCTGAACAATGGCAAAGAGGAAAAGAAACTCTCTTTCCGTGAAAGCGAACTGCTGAAGCTGCTGTACCAGAACCGGGATAAGATCATTGACCGCAAAAACATCCTGAATCTTTTGTGGGGAAACGACTCCTTCTTTAACAGCCGCAACCTCGATGTCTATATCACCAAACTACGCAGCTATCTCAGGGAAGACCCTTCGCTGGAGATCATTACTATTAAAGGAGTGGGTTACCGCTTCATAACAGGCTAATCATTCACAAACATCAGGGCGGGCCCGTTATTTTGCAGCAATATTAAATCCCTGTTTACCAGCGGAATAATCCGCCGTATCTCCCCATTGAGGCTGATGCCGGATGCTGGAACCGGGTTAAAACTTCCTTTTCCATCACCTGATAGAAGGAGAGCAGCCATTGCATCATAGTTGCCCGTGCTTACATCGGGGTCGGAAGAATTACCAGCAACAAGAATATCTTTATGACCGTCTTTATCCCAGTCGGCTACCAGCAAATCATTAATGGTGGAAAGCTGCGCCATTTCGGGAAATGCAACAAACCGGAAAGAACCTGAACCATCGTTCAGAAAAACTCCCGATTCAAAACAGGTCGTTTTATAAATATCCATGCCTGCTGTTTGTTCAGGGGTGAAAATTTCATCCATGGTTTTACCGGCATACAGGTGAAAGCGGTAAAACTTTTTCCGGATAAACGGCATCTGGTCTATCAGCTGGTTGCGGTGGTACATCGGGTAGCACTTGTCTTTTATGTAGTAGCCCAGTACAGCATCATAGCTGCCGTTGCCGTCAAAATCTTTGGCATAAATGGTGCAGGGCCTGCCCGGCTCTGCAATGAGCCGGGAATTCAGCCCCCGGTTTCCGGCCAGGATGTCCAGATCGCCGTCATTGTCAATATCATTCAGCAGAACAACATTCCACCAGCCGGTCATTTCGCTTAATGTGGTGGTGGTGGTTTTTCCCCGGCTGCTCACTGATACTGTTGCATCAGCAGAAACAAACTTTCCGTTGCTGACTTTAAATATCATCACCGGCATCCATTCTCCGGCCAGCAGCAGTTCATTTCTTGTGTCGCCGTCCATATCGCCCCATGCAGCATAGTTTACAATGCCGGTATTCTTCAGTTCCGGGGCATAGAGGCTGGTAACATTTGTAAAAACGCCTTTATTATTCTGCAACAACATATTGTTGTCATGCTGCGGAAATTTCCCGGGCTTTACCCCGCCGCCAACAAATAAATCCAAATCACCGTCTCCGTCAAAGTCAAGGGCGATTACATGCGAGCCGTTATTGGTTTCTTTCGGAAGCACCTTAATTGATCGGGTAAAATTCCCTTTCCCGTCATTGATGTAGAGCCTGTCCTGGTACAAAGCGCTTCCTGCTGCAAACTCAGCGCCGCCGCTTACCACGTACAGGTCATTATCGCCATCGCCGTCGGCATCAAAAAACACAGCGCCGCCATCTTCCATTTTTTTATCGGCAGCAAAAACAGCCTGTGCTTTTTTTGTAAAACCCCCGTCTGCATTTTGTAACATCAATGTTCCTCCAGTTCCGGCTGCGCCACCCACATAGATGTCATCCCGTCCATCACCGTTTACATCCGCTTTGGCATAGTAAGGTCCTTTGCGGCTGCACTTATAGGGTATCAGCGGTTCTCTTTTGAAGTCAATGAAATCATTTTCGGTGTGGCGGTAGCTGAATTTATTTGGCGAAGCTGTTTCTTTAAATAATGCAGATTTGTTTTCAACAGCTGCAATTGCCGGTACTGCGTCGCTTTCATATAAAGTATGTGTTTGCCGGGCAGGAATATTATTCAGTGTGATCATTTTACCCGAGGGAAAAACTATTTCTGCCTTTGCAATAACAGCATTTTTGCCAATGCCAAAATGCAGGACATGCTCATGGCTGGACATATAGCCCCGCTGGGGGTCGTAACGCTGCACTTGTGGCAGTCCTTTTTCATCGTAGATTTTTACCACCGTACCATACAATTCCTGTTTTGATTCCCTGTTTTTATAAAACCGGAAGCGGATAAAGGCGGAAGCCGTTGTTTCGTTCAGGTTGTTGCGCAGGATAAAAGCTTCATCTTCTATATTGTTTACCACGATGTCCAGGTCGCCGTCATTATCAAGGTCAGCATAAGCAGCGCCATTGGAAAAAGAAGCCGGGGCGTCACTCCATTGTTCGGAATAATTATCAAGCCGGAGTGTCCCGTTATTGCGGTAGAAATAATTATGCATACGCTGCGAGGGGATCTTGCTGTAGAGCTCGGCAATCGTCACCCGCTGACCTTTCACCATGCGGGTTTGAATGGAATCCACAAAAAATTCTTTGTAATCCCAGTCGGTAAGGTCACGCCTGTACCCGTTGGTAACAAAAATATCTTTCCACCCGTCATTATCAAAGTCTGCTATCAGGGGCGCCCAGCTCCAGTCTGTTTCGGCCACCCCGGCATAATAAGCTATTTCGCTGAAAGAATTGTTACCGGTATTTAACTGGAGCATATTGTGCGGATACTGGTAATGCATCTGGAAATTCACCATCAGCTGAAACCGGTCGTAATTCGGATTCTGAACAAATAGCCGCTTTTGTCTTGCCGGGTCTTCCAGCGCCATATCCAGTACAAACACATCTTCAAGCCCGTCATTGTTCAGGTCGTTAATATCCATGCCCATGGATGAAAGGGAGATATGCTGAAAATAATCCGCCAGCTTTTCTGAAAAGGTTCCGTTGCGGTTGTTGATGTAGAGATAGTCGGGTTTGCGAAAATCGTTGGCGATATAAATATCAGGCCACCCGTCTTTATTAAAATCTGCTATACCGGCGCTTAGCCCGTATGCGTAAGTGCCGATGCCGGCTTTTTTACTGATATCAGTAAAACGGCCGTTCCTGTTTTCAAACAGCCGGTGGCTTACATAAGTGCGGGCCGTGTCATCAATCAGTACTAATTTACCGTTTACCATCTTTGCGTTCAGCACCATCATGTTGTCAAAGGCACCGGGGTGATTGACAAAAAGGGCATCCATGTCCCCGTCCTTGTCAAAGTCAAGAAAATAGGTTTGAGTGGTGAAGCTGGCATCGTCCAGCCCCATCTCCTTTGCCCGGTTAGTGAAACTGAGGTTGCCGTTGTTGATATACACCACTTTCTTTCTGTACTGCGGATCATAGGGGCCTGCACGGGACGCCACAATATCCAGCCATCCGTCATTATTAATGTCAATCATGTTCACCCCCGATTTCACACCCATTTCCCCGTTCACACCGGCGGCATCTGTTATATCCCGGAACTGGAGGTTGCCCAGGTTCAGGTACAGCCTGTTGAAACTGGTGGTGGAAGAAAAATAAATGTCATTCAGCCCGTCGTTGTTGATGTCTCCAATGGCCACCCCGCCACCATTATAGATGTAGCTGTATTTGTAGAAATTAAGATTTTGGTCCTCATAGATGGAGTTGATGAAATTAATACCTGTATGTGAAGAAGGCAGGGAGGTGAAAAGCTTTTTGTCCTGGCTGTGCAACGGAAGGCGCAGTAATAAGAAAATCACTGAAAAATAAAAAGCGGCAGATATATTTTTCATTGCTTGCTATTTGTGTTTGACAACCCCAGGCAGACAGGTCTTTATCACATGCCGCCCGATGGCGCTTCCCTGTTGTATGCTGATACGGGCCGTTTCAGGATAGTGGATGCCGCCATATACACGGCTCCAGGCACATTCTTCCGAAGCTTTTAAAAAAGAGGCAAAGCTGCGGGGAGCAATGCCAAACGGCGTTTCAGTGTTGTCGGTGAAAGAATAATTATCACCAAACAGGCCGGTGAGCACTGTGGCCGCTGCCGTGGAAATAACCGCATGGCCGCTGGTGAATTCCGGGAAAGGCGGTGTTTGTATCAACGGCTCCCATTTTTCATCAATATAGCGGTGGATGACAGTAACCGGGCGGATAAGCTCACTGGTATATTTCTCATGCCAGCAGGAAATAAACCCGTCGAACATGCTGATGGCGGCAAGAGCATAGGCTTGCGATGCCCGCAGCACCGGTATGTTTTTTTCTGTACACACCTGCCCGGTGATCATTACCCAGTGCCCCGCTGGTGAAATTTTATGGATGAAATAGTTGAAATGTCCCTGCTCCACGGAAATATTGGGGTTGTCATCCCAGTAATAGGCAATTGATTTTTTTACACTGTCATTCTTCCTGCCAGTTTGATACACTTCCATTACATTTTTATAAAAGGCGGATTGCTTCGACATGCTGTAGGCCAGCTTTTTTGCCGGGGAAAACTGTGCAGCGGTTTTCAGTGTCATCGGCCGGATGCTTTTCCAGTGAGGCTCAAGCCCCGGGGCAAAATCAATGGGGGTGGGCTGCCATTTGCCCGGTTTGTGGGAAGTCACATAGCGCATCATTCCCCTTGTTTCTGCATAGCGGTCTTTCTTATGCCAGGCAATAACAGCCGCGGCTATTTTATTTCCATAGTTCAAAGAAACCGACAACAGTGTGCTGTCAGTTATTTTTTTCAGGGAATCGAGAAAGGCTTCCCGCCAGTCCCTGATCTTATATTCAGAACCAACAAGGCTTTCCCCGGTACGGGAGAAAGCAATGCAGGCGGCGATAAAAAAATCCGGAGCTGTATTTTTTTCAGGCTTTGGCAGCAGCAACCCGTTAAGCTTTCCGCTCAGCGGCGGGAAGGAAGGGTCTTCGTTCCGGAGGCATTCATAAAAGGCAATGTTGGGATAAGTGTAAATACGGCATGCCACCGGCGGGGTAAACAGATCGTCCATCACCGTGGTAACGAGCAGCTGGTTCAGGCGGTGAAGTGTTTGCTCCCTTGATTGTGCGGCAGCGGAAAAACCCGCCGACTGGAAAACAACGGCACAGAACAACAGCTTGTGGTATGCATTCATTTTTTTCAGGGCAATAGCAGCATTGTGCGGATGAATTTACATAAATAAAAGGATTGGCAGGCTGTATTGTCCTGATAAGAGTTTCGGACGGCCTGGCGCCACCCCCGTTGTCGTAACTTTAAGGAAATATCAGGTATGAAACGGCTGTACGCTTTACTCCTGTTGCTGCTGCCCTCCATCACACAGGCGCAGCACTGCCCCTGGGACTGCAGCGGCATGATACTGCTGAAAACAGATGTTAGCCCGGCAGAATTTGCAAAACTGAACCCCGTGCTGGCGGACGGGGACAAAAGAGTTGTGATTGATACCATTTATGGCACAGGAAAAGACACTTATGACAGCTGCCGGTTTTTAAGTTATGATGATTTCCTGCGGTACCGGACCGAAAAAATAAAACTGCATTACTGGTACGGTTATGATACCCTGTATCATTTCGCCAGGGGATATTATGTGATACGCTACAATTATTGCCGCTATAAATGGGATGGCCGCAGCGATCTGTTCATCCGTTTTAATAGCCTTTCGGCCGGGAAAGAAGAAAGCCTGTTCATAGCAATACCTACCGGCCGCCGCATACACCTGCATGAATACAATATGGAGATCAACAGGAGGCAAACGGACAAAATATTGAGCGCCATAGAACCTCTTATCATGGAAGTGGGCCGGGCCGAATGGAAGCTGCCCGAAAAGTAAAGGGCAAAACTCTATTTTTGCCGGAGTCAGCCAATGAGCGATGAATATAAAACGCATCTCCGCCGGATTAAACAGTATTACCTTTTTGCTGCAATGTTTTTTTGTTTCAGCACAGGATAAAAGAACACAATACCCTCCCGGGTTAAATAATGCGTATTTCGGGGTGAATATTGGCTATATCAATTACCCTTTTTCTATGCTCCAGTTAGAGCCCGGTTATAGCGCAGATGCTGTGGCTGTTCCTCATACGGCAGTGCGCATTGTTTTGTACGGCTGCCCCATCAATAAATACCTGTCGGCAAGAATTACCTATATGCGGCCGGTAAACTGGGTGCAGTATAAAAATGTAAACGGCGACCGGCAAAACCATTCGGTATGGATGAATATTGCCGGGCTTACATTGCAGGGTCAGTTGCCATTGGGGGAAAAGATTTCTATTGCGGCGGAAGCCGGCCTGAGCGTTATTACCCGGAACGGTTTTGAGATTAACAACATACCCGTAGTGAAGAATGCCAATTATGGAACAGGTTTATTCGGCGGGGCCATACAATACCATTTGAGTAAAAAGTGGGATTTACAGATGAGTGCCGCCTGGTCGCCGGAAAATAAGAAAGTGAAACAACCGCATACTTTATTCGTTGCCGCCGGGTTCAATTATAATCTTCGTCCGCTTTCCAAAGAGAAAGAGGAACGCAATGCCCGCAACGGATATAACTTTCCCCGGGAGTTCATTCTTGCGGGCTATACCACCAATGCAGCCGGGTATGGGGTCAATGATTTTGCATCCAAAGGGGCGGTTCCTTTTTTCTGGGGCGGCGATGCACATGTAAAACAGGGCTTCACTCTCAGCTACCAGCGCAATATTTTTCATGCCCGCAAAGTATTTGCCATGGACTGGGCGGCCCATATCGGGTTCTGGAAAAGCAAGGGCCTGAAGGAAAATTTTTTCACCGCTTCGCTCAATCCTGTTTTTCGTTTTACCGCCATCCGCAGCAAACCGGCAGATATCTTCTTTGAATACTCGGTGGCCGGCCCCACTTTCATTTCCAAAACCAATGTTGATAATGTGCCGCTGGGCCGCCGTTTCACTTTTCATGATTTCATGGGCATGGGCGTATTTGCCGGAACGAAAAGAAAACTTCATGCAGGCATCCGCATCGCCCATTACTCCAATGGCAATATTTTCCCGCAGAACGACGGCGTAAAAGTGCCGCTGACATTTAATCTGGGCTATGTGCTGAAGTAAGGCGATTGTTTTTTTGCGTAATTATTTTATCTTTTCAGGTAATAACCACTAAACAAAACCCACCATGAGAAAATTTATCGCCGTTGCGGCTGTTACGGCTATGGCAATTGCAGCTGCTTACCTTTCCTCCTGCAAGGGGAAAAAATCAGAAACTACAGGTACTTCCGCAGAAGATTCTTTAGCAAAAGTTATTGCAAGGGGAAATTATCTGGCCCATAACGTATCTCAATGTATGGATTGCCACAGCATCAGAGATACCGGGAGGTTTTCGATGCCGGTTGTACCCGGTACAGAAGGAGGAGGCTCGGGGTTCCCGTTTGGTAAATCCGAAGGAGTTCCGGGTGAAGTTACCCCGTCTAATATCACCCCTTTTGCTTTAAAAGACTGGACGGATGAAGAAATAATAAGGGCCGTTACACGGGGCATTAATAAAAACGGAGACACACTTTTCCCCATTATGCCTTATCACTCGTACAGCAGGATGACAAAAAGCGATATACTCTCCATCGTTGCTTATATCCGCACACTTAAACCAATAGAACGCACCACCGCTCCTAGGAAGCTGGAGATACCCATCAGCATGATGGGCCCCCTGCCGGAGGGCAACCTGGATAATAATACGATGCCTGACCCATCCGATAAAGTAAAGTACGGGCAGTACCTGACCACAGCAGCCGTTTGTGCCGAATGCCATACACCGATGGGACCGCAGGGGCCTGATTTTTCAAAATTATTTGCCGGCGGTTTTGTTTTTGAAACGCCCATGTTCAAAGTGGCTGTGTCCAATATTACTCCTGATACCGCTACCGGCATCGGCGCCTGGACGGAGGAAATGTTTGTAAGCAAATTCAGGAACAACGCTTCTGATGAGGTAGTGAACAGAAACCCCGGCAGGGAAAATACCATCATGCCCTGGTCCACCTATGGGAAAATGACGGAGGATGACCTGAAAGCCGTGTATGCATTTCTGCGGACAGTGAAACCTGTAAGCAATAAAGTGGAGAAGTATCCGAAGTAGAAAAGAAAAGAGCCCGGCGAAAATGCCGGGTTTTTGTTTGCAGGGGAAACGGCTCCACATTGGTGATGGGGTGATATTAGAGTTCCACCAAGTCACAATAGTACAAGTGCTTTTGTTAGCGGGAGTTCTGTGTCAAACTATGCCCGGGGACAGCAAATTGTTTGAAAATCGTAATGATCTCTTTGAACTTTGTTATAAAGACTTTGCCGGATAAATTTCCTTTGCAGTATGAAATTATAACAGTATGCAAAAGAATACAGTTTTATGGGTAGTTGTTCTTTTACTGATTGCTCATTCCTCTTTTTCGCAAAATAAGGACAGCATCAAAGCTGTCAGCCATTTTTCCGGCTCAATAGGTATTACACAAAACGGCATAGCGCTGGTGCCCACATTTTCACTTGGCAGACCGGCCGGTATTGTTATGCTGTCCATGGGCAAAAAAAGATTCAGTTTTGAACCCGAATTTCGTTTCTCGCTTTCAGGAAAGCCCTGGAGTTTCCTGTTCTGGTTTCGTTACCAGGCAGTAAAAGCAAACAAATTCTCCCTGCGTATAGGGGCACATCCTGCAATCAATTTCCGCACCCAGCAGGTAACTATTGACGGAGAAGTGCAGGATGCCATCGTTACCAGACGATTTTTAGCCGCAGAAATAGTTCCAAATTATTTTATTAATAAAGACTTCAGCATCGGTATGTATTATTTGAAGGGATTTGGATTTGATAAAGGGGGTCCCCGCAGCAGCCATTTTCTTACACTCAATGCTAATTTTTCCAACATAAGGCTTTCGGAAAAGTACTATATGAAGTTTTATCCGATGGTATTTTTTTTAAAGCTGGATGACGAGACGGGCTTTTTTGCCGCACCTTCTGTAACACTTGCCCGGAAAGAGTTTCCACTTTCGGTAGCCGCTCTTTTTAATAAAGAACTGGAAAAAGGGATTACCGGCGCAAAAGATTTTGTCTGGAACCTGACGCTTACTTATTCATTTGGGAAAAACTATATAGAAAAATAGGATGCAGGCAAAATCAGTAAGTTTGTGGGAGATGCGAAAGGTGGAAACCATAGAAGAGTTCTATAGACGAAAATTCAATTGGGTTCCTGATAATCTACGTAGCGGAATCGGGCATTTTAATGTATTCGAACTGGATCCCTATGTAGGTGTAAATGCCAGGCCTGTCCCATATGCAAGAAGAGATTTTTTTAAGATAAGTCTTACTGTCGGGAACGGCAAAGTACATTTTGCCGATAAGATATATGAAGTGCAGAAACAGGGAATGACTTTTTCCAATCCCTTTATACCCTACAAGTGGGAACATACAGATAATATTGCCTGTGGTTTCTTTTGCATTTTTGATCAGCAATTTTTTCACCAGTTTGGCAACCTGCACCAGTATTCCGTTTATCAACCCGGCGGCAATCGTTTGTTTGAACTTACAGATGAACAGACAAAGCATGTAAAAGATGTTTTTCAGAGAATGTTTGAAGAGATCAATTCGGAATATGAACATAAGTACGATGTGTTGCGGACACTGGTGCTTGAACTGATCCACTTCGCATTGAAGATGCAACCCACGGCTAAAGTTGATAAACAGCCTGTGAATGCTTCACAAAGGATTTCTAATTTGTTTTTGGAATTGCTGGAACGGCAGTTCCCCATTGATGAAAATCACAGGGAAATACAATTACATTCTGCTTCCGGCTTCGCCTCACAGCTGAATGTGCATGTAAATCATCTGAACAGGGCCGTAAAAGAGACCACAGATAAAACAACCTCACAGATCATTGCAGAAAGGGTTTTACAAGAAGCAAAAATTTTGTTGAAACATAGTCCGTGGAATGTATCTGAAATTGCCTGCGCTTTAGGTTTTGCGGAAACAACACATTTCAACAACTTCTTTAAGAAACATGTTCAGTTGAGCCCGCTGAAGTTCAGGAATATTTGAATTTCGCAACTACTTGTTTCCTCCAGCCAAGGGAGGATATGTTACGATATTGTTGCTAACCCGCCCCCGCCTCTTCCTTCCTCCACTGCTTATCCATATAAAAAGTGCCAAAAGGAATAATGGATGCCAGCCCGGCTTTCAGGAGCCAGTTAAAATCTTTTTTGTATTCACTCTTTACCTCTCTTGCCAGGATAACAAATGCGATAAATAGAACGCCGTGCAGCCCCCCGCAAATGGTTACCGTCAGCGGAATATTGGCAAAGTATTTCAGCGGCATAGCAATGAACAATAAAACTAAAAACGAAACCCCTTCTGAAAATGCTATTTTCCTGAACCAACGAAATGTTTTCTTCATAGTACAAACTTGTTTTCTTGTGCCTTGTATCTTGTCTGCCTGCCGGAGCATCAACGAAGGCAGATGTCTTAGTAATTAATCACCTGTTCTTCTATCGTTTCCGGAATCTCCCTCCACCCGTACTGCTGGTTGCGTAGCTGCGGTTCAAAGCCGGCTTCACGGATGGCGTCCTGTATAGTCTTGTAAGTAAAACGGTGCGGCGCCCCGGCAGCGCTTACCACATTTTCTTCAATCATGATGGACCCAAAATCATTTGCGCCGGCATGTAAACAAATGGAAGCGGTTTGTTTTCCCACCGTCAGCCAGCTGGCCTGGATATTTTTAATATTCGGCAGCATAATGCGGCTGAGGGCAATCATGCGGATATATTCTTCCGGTGTGGTTAAATTATGTACGCCCCGGATCTTAGCCAGCAGGGTATCCACATCCTGGAAGGTCCAGGGAATGAAAGCTAAAAATCCCTTTGCATCAGCAGGCTTCCTGCTTTGCACCTCTCTTATTTTCACCAGATGCTCAAGGCGTTCTTCAATGGTTTCCACATGGCCAAACATCATGGTGGCACTGGTAGTGATGTTCAGTTTATGTGCTTCATGCATAATATCGAGCCATTCCTGTGCGCCGCATTTGCCTTTTGATATTAAGCGCCGCACCCGGTCAATCAGTATTTCTGCACCGGCGCCGGGGAGTGAATCCATACCTGCTTCTTTTAGCGCCATCAGTACTTCCCGGTGTGTGCTTTTTTCTAATTTGGTGATATGCGCCACTTCTGGCGGACCCAGCGTATGGAGTTTGATATTTGGATACTCTGCTTTAATAGCCCTGAATGTGTTCACATAAAACTGCAGGCCCAACTCAGGGTGATGGCCGCCCTGCAGCAATAACTGATCGCCGCCATATTTCAGCGTCTCTTCAATCTTTTGCCGGTAGGTGGGCATATCTGTTATGTATGCTTCAGCATGGCCGGGTATGCGGTAAAAATTGCAGAACTTACAGTTGGCGATGCACACATTGGTGGTGTTCACATTCCGGTCTATCTGCCAGGTCACTTTTCCGTGCAGCACCTGTTTTTTCCGGAGTTCATCGGCGATGAACATCAGGTCGGCCAGCGGGGCATGATGATAGAGATGAACCCCTTCTTCCACCGAAAGAAAGCCAAAAGAAGAGGCCCTGTCATATAAATCGTTCAACTGCATGGCTCAAAGGTACACGGATAAACAAAAAAAGGCTGAACGGGTTCAATATGCCCAAAGAGACCTGAATATTTATGTAAACGGAAAAGCTGTTTGCATCATTTAATGACAAATATTTGTCATACGAAGGGAAACAGCCCTCACCACCCGAATAACATGAACAGGGTATTTTGCAAACTTGCCATAATTCCTGCCTTGCTGAACAGCATGGCGGTTTCTGCGCAGGAAGAATTTATTGAGCCTCCTTCCCGTCCCATCACCTCCATTCCGTTTATTCAGCTGACAGGGGGCATCATCATCATTCAGGCAAAATTTGAGAACTTTCCGGACACCCTCAACTTTATATTAGATACAGGCAGCAGCGGTATCTCCCTGGATTCAACAACGGTTGATTACTTCGGCCTGAACCCCGAACCGTCTGAAAAAACCATCCGGGGTATTGCGGGCATCCGCAAAGTGAGTTTTTTATACAACCGTAAACTGCATTTTCGGGGGTTGACGGTTGACAGCCTGAATTTTCATATCAACGATTACAGTATTCTTACCGCCGTGTATGGTGAAAGGATTGACGGCATCATCGGGTATTCCATCCTGAGCCGTTACATTGTAAAAATTGATTACGACAGTTCGAAAGTTACCTTCTGTTCCCGGGGCACTATCCGCTATCCCCGCGGCGGATACCTGCTGAAACCCTATTTCGGCCAGTTAGTGAGCCAGCCAATGCGGGTAGGTGATGTAAAAGCCGTTTCTTCCCGTTTTCTCTTTGACCTCGGCGCCGGCCTGTGTATGCTGTTTTCGAAAGAGTTTGTGGACGACAGTAATTTCATTGACAAAAAAAGGAAACGATGGCCCAAGGAAGGCGAGGGGCTGGGCGGTAAGATAGACATGGAACTGACAGTAATAAAAGAAGTAAAGATCGGGCCGTATAAATTTAAAAAAGTGCCGGTTTTTATTTTCAGCGATGACTACAATGTAACATCGTACCCCAACATGGGCGGCCTGCTGGGCAATGATATCATGCGCCGCTTCAATATAATACTGAACTACGCCAAAGAAGATATTCATATAACACCCAACAATCACTTCAACGACCTCTTCGATTATTCCTATGCCGGCATAGAGCTGTACCTGGTGAACGGAAGAATAATTATAGGGGATGTGGCCAAAGGCTCCCCTGCTGAGATAGCGGGATTGAAAGAAGGGGATGAAGTGCTCGCAATAAACAAGAGCTTTAACCAGAACCTGAACCAGTATAAACTCGCATTACAAACACCTAATGAGAAAGTAAAGATGATACTCCGCCGGGATGGAACAGTTTTCGATCTCGAATTCAGGGTAAAAAGCATACTGCAATAAAACAGGTCCCGCCGGGATTGCTCATCCGGATGGATGCGGGATTTGCCCCCTTACAGCTAACTTTGCAGCCTTTACTTATACTATGATACAATTTGAAAAATTCACCCTGTCCAACGGGCTGCGGGTCATCGTTCACCAGGACCTGAGCACCCCCATGGTGGTAATGAATATTATGTACGATGTGGGGGCAAGGGATGAAGATCCGGGCAAAACCGGCTTTGCCCATTTGTTTGAACACCTGATGTTTGGCGGCTCGGTCAACATCCCGGATTATGACGAACCCCTGCAGATGGCCGGCGGTGAAAACAATGCCTATACCACCAACGATCTCACCAATTATTATATTCAGTTGCCGGCAGAAAACCTGGAGACTGCTTTCTGGCTGGAAAGCGACCGGATGCTGTCGCTGGCTTTCAGCGATAAGAGCCTTGATGTGCAGCGCAAAGTGGTGTGTGAGGAATTCAGGGAGCATTACCTCACCAAACCCTACGGCGATGTATGGCACAAAATGCGGGAACTGGCTTATAAAAAACATCCCTACCGCTGGATGACGATCGGCAAAGAATTATCACATATCGAAAATGCAGAACTGAAAGACGTAAAGGATTTTTTCTTTAAACATTACCGGCCGGTAAATGCTGTTATGGTGGTGGCGGGTAATGTAACTGCGGAAAAAGTAAAAGCGCTGGCAGAAAAATGGTTTGCAGATATTCCCTCAGGAGAAAAATATATACGCAACCTGCCGCAGGAACCGGAACAAACAGCAGAAAGAAAACAGGAGATAAAAGCAGATGTGCCGCTGGATGCATTGTACAAATGCTGGCACATGGCCGGCCGGCTCGACAGGCGGTATTATATCACCGATTTGCTCACTGATATTCTCAGCGGCGGCGGCTCCTCCCGGCTGTACCAGTCGCTGGTGAAAGAGCAAAAACTCTTCAGCAGTATTGAGTGCCATCACTTCGGCAGTACCGATAACGGCCTGGTGGTGGTGGAAGGAAAATTAGTGAAAGGAGTAAAAATGGAAACAGCAGAGAAAGCGGTGAATGATGAACTGGAGAAGATGAAAAATGAATCAGTGAGTGAGGCCGAACTGCAGAAAGTAAAAAACAAGACTGAAAGTATGATCGCTTTTGAAGACATGAGTGTGATGAGCCGGGCCAACAGCCTGGCCTACTACGAAGTGCTGGGCGATGCTGCATGGATGAATGATGAACTGAAAAAATATGCTTTGGTGACTACGGAAGACATTTTACAGGAAAGCAGGAACATTTTCCGCAGCAGCAACTGCAGCACTATTCATTATCTGTCCAATAATTAATCAACCAGAGAAAAAGAAAGGAGCAATATGCCAGACAGGAAACAGCCCCCGGGAATAGTGGATGCCGTCAATTTTGATTTGCAGTTGAAAAAAGCAGAACAGTTCACCCTGCGCAACGGCGTGCCGGTATATGCTGTGAATGCAGGGGCAGAAGAAGTGTTATCTTTTGAATGGGTGTTTTATGCCGGCAACTGGTTTGAAGAAAAAAACCTGGTGGCGCCAACGACCAATTTTTTGCTGCGCAACGGCACTTCTTCAAAAACCGCATTTCAAATCAACGAACATTTTGAATATTACGGCTCCTACCTGAACAGGGCCTGCTACAACGAAACGGCTACCATCACCCTGCACTGCCTGAACAAACATGTAAACGAACTGCTGCCGGTGGTAAAAGAGCTGATTACTGCTTCGGTGATGCCGCAGGAAGAATTAGACATCTATAAACAGAATATGAAACAGCGGCTGAAGGTGAACCTGAAGAAAAGCGATTTTGTCGCCGGCCGGCTGATAGACGCATACTTATATGGAGAGCAGCATCCCTACGGCAAGTACAGCCGTGCTGAAGATTTTGATGCCCTGAAGCAGGAAGAACTGATGGAATTTTATGACCGCCGGTACCGGCTGGGAAAACTGATTTTGTTTGTGGCAGGCAAATTACCGGCGAACCTTGCATCAACCCTGGATCAATATTTTGGCGACCTGCCCAATAATCCTGTTACTATTCAGGCCATTGCTGCCATCCCGTCTGGGGAGAAAAAATTCAGGATAACCAATGATGCAAACGGAGTGCAGGGCTCCGTCCGTCTGGCAAGGCATTTTCCCAACCGGCATCATCCCGATTTTATCAAAGTAATGGTACTGAACACCCTGTTCGGCGGCTTTTTCGGTTCCCGTCTGATGAGCAATATCCGGGAAGACAAAGGATACACTTATGGCATCCACAGCTACATCCAGAACCACATGCATGATTCTGCCTGGGCTATCAGCACCGAGGCGGGCAAAGATGTTTGCGAAGCAACCATAAAAGAAGTGTACAAAGAAATGCAGGCGCTACGGGAAGAACCAGTGGAAGAAGAAGAACTGCTACTGGTAAGAAATTACATGATAGGCAGCATCCTTGGCGACCTGGACGGCCCTTTCCAGATCATTGCACGGTGGAAAAATATTGTATTAAACAATCTTACGGAACAATATTTCTACGATTCGATTAGCACCATCAAAACAATCTCAGCAGAGGAACTGCAAAGTCTTGCCCAAAAATACCTGCAGCCGGAAGATTTTTATGAGTTGGTGGTGGTCTGACCACATTAAGGTTTATTTTATAGGTTTGCAACATGACCTTCGACCGCAAGGATTTATCCGATAAACAACTGATTGATTTTTATCGCCGGCTTCTCTGGCCCCGCATGATAGAAGAAAAAATGCTCCTGCTGCTGCGGCAGGGAAAAATTTCCAAATGGTTCAGCGGGATCGGGCAGGAAGCCATAGCAGTTGGGGCCACGCTGGGGCTGCAGGAAGATGAGTGGATCATGCCGCTTCACCGCAACCTCGGCGTATTCACCACCCGCAATATGCCATTAAGCAAGCTATTTATGCAATGGCAGGGCGCTCAGGAAGGATACAGTAAAGGCAGGGAAAGAAGTTTTCATTTTGGCAACCGGGAGCACCATATCTGCGGGATGATTTCACACTTAGGCCCCCAGTTGGCAATAGCCGATGGCGTGGCGCTGGCTTATAAATTAAGAAGCGGTTCGACAGGCTCACCACTTAAAGTTGCTCTGGCTTTCACCGGCGATGGCGGCACCAGCGAAGGCGATTTTCATGAAGCGCTGAATGTGGCCGCCGTGTGGGACCTCCCCGTCATATTTATTATTGAGAACAATGGTTACGGATTAAGCACCCCGGTAAACGAACAGTACCGCTGCATCAGCCTGGTGGATAAAGCAAGGGGCTACGGCATAGAAGGGGTGCAGATTGATGGCAACAATATTCTGTCAGTATATGATACGGTAAAAGGTGTGAGGGAGTATTGCATCAAACACCAGAAGCCCTACCTTGTCGAATGCATGACCTTCCGGATGCGGGGACATGAGGAAGCCAGCGGCACCAAATATGTACCGCAGGATCTGTTCCGGCTGTGGGAGCAGAAAGACCCCATCAAGAATTATGAACATTACCTGATTGAAGCAGCTGTGATAAATGAAATGAAAGTGGCAGATATCCGGAATGAATTTAAGAATAAAATAGAAAGCGAACTGAAGATAGGGTTTGATACAAGACCTGTAGTGGCAGATACAGAAGAAGAAATGGATGACGTGTATGCGGAGAGGTTGGAAGCCGGGGGTTCGAAGTCAGAGATTAGGATCATCGATAATTCAAAACCGGCATTCCACATTCAACATCCGGCAAAAGAACAAAGGCTGATTGATGCGATTAGCGAAGGCCTGAAACAATCCATGCAGCAACACCACAACCTCATCCTCATGGGACAGGATATTGCTGAGTATGGCGGCGCTTTTAAAATAACGGAAGGATTCGTACAGGAGTTTGGAAAAGAAAGGGTGAGAAATACGCCGCTCTGCGAAAGCGCCATTGCAGGTGCAGCTTTAGGATTATCCCTTGAAGGATACAAGAGCATGATGGAAATGCAGTTTGCTGATTTTGTAACGGTGGGTTTCAATCAGATAGTAAACAATCTTGCAAAAATTCATTATCGCTGGGGACAGAATGCAGATGTAGTGATACGGATGCCAACCGGCGGCGGTGTTGGCGCAGGCCCATTCCATTCACAAAGCAATGAAGCATGGTTTACCAAAGTGCCGGGATTGAAAGTTGTTTATCCATCCACACCGGTAGATGCGAAAGGTTTATTGATTGCCGCTATCAATGATCCGAACCCTGTCATGTATTTTGAGCATAAAGCACTGTACCGTTCAGTAAACGGACCAGTGCCGGAAGATTATTATGAAATTGAAATTGGCAAGGCAAGGCATGTAAGAGAAGGCGATGAAGTTTCAATTATTACGTATGGCGCCGGGGTACATTGGGCAGAAGATCATGCAGCGGAGCATCCTGAAATTTCAATAGACATTCTTGACCTGAGAACATTAGCTCCATTGGATTATTTGGCCATTCGTGAAGCGGTGCAAAGAACCGGCCGGGTTTTGATCCTGCATGAAGACACACTGGTTGGCGGTATCGGGGGAGAGATTGCTGCCTGGATTGCCGAAAACTGTTTTTCCATTTTAGATGCACCTGTGATGCGTTGCGCATCGTTGGATACACCTGTTCCTTTTAGCATTGAGCTGGAGAATAATTTTTTGGCTAAAGCCAGGCTGAACGGGATGGTGCAGAAATTACTGTCTTATTAAACTTCTTATAGACATATTCCCGCTTATCCCAAATATCTGCTCATATCAAAAAAGCTTTTATTATTTTCCCTGATTATCCCTGCAATGAAACGACTGCTGATTGCAATATTGTTTATCCCTCCTGCCTGCTTTTCACAGGATGCCGGCATCTTTAAACCGGACTCAGTAAAGAAGGAGATCGTTGCCGCCAAAATTGCAGGAAATATAAAAATTGATGGCAACCTGGATGAAGCTGACTGGAAACTGGCAAAGCCTTCCCCGGACTTTATACAGATAGACCCCATGCAGGGACAGCCGCCAAACCATAAAACGGAAGCAAGAGTTTTATATAACCGGCAATTTCTTTATATCGGGGTCATTGCGCATGATTCAGGAGGAAAGAAAGCGATCAGGGCTACCGATTTCAGAAGAGACTTCAGCGTCCGCAGTCATGACCTTGTCGCCATTTCACTGGATGGCTTTAATGATCACCGCAATGCCATGGCATTTACCACCAACCCCTATGGCGTACAGCGGGACCTGCTGGTATTTGATGATGTGCTTACCGATTTAGACTGGGACGGCCTCTGGAAAGTAAGAACAAGCAGAACCGACAGCGGGTGGATGGCAGAAATTGCCATTCCCTGGCAAACTTTACGATACCCGAAAAGCACAGACAGCCTGCAGACATGGGGGTTCAATATGTACCGGAACCGCAGGCTTACCAACGAAGGCTCTGCCTTTTCCCCCTATCCCCGGTCATTTAATTTTACCCGGATGGCCTATGCCGGGTTATTGACTAACCTGCAGCCGCCACCACCCAAAACCAATATCCGGCTGCAGCCTTATCTGCTTACATCTTACGACAAGTACAAAAATTTTCCTGCCAGCACTGATCCTGAACAAAACAAGTTTGGCGCCGGAGGAGAAATAAAATGGGCTATCAATCCCAATAATATACTTGACCTTACTTTTAATACTGACTTTGCACAGGCAGATGCAGACCGGCAGGTAAATAACGTAACAAGGTTTTCCGTTTTCTTTCCAGAGCGGCGGCAATTCTTTTTAGAGAACGCCTCGTTGTTTGGCGCCGGAGTGGGGCCGGCAGAATATATTTCCGGAGGTACGATGCGGATACAGCCATTCTTCAGCAGAAGGATCGGGCTGGATGTTTTTGGTAATCCCATTCCGCTGGACGCAGGCGGCCGCTATGTGTACCGCTCAACAAAAAGAAATTTCGGGGCGCTGATAATGCGGCAGC
Organism: Bacteroidota bacterium; assembly: GCA_052389635.1. Taxonomy (GTDB): domain Bacteria; phylum Bacteroidota; class Bacteroidia; order Chitinophagales; family Chitinophagaceae; genus JJ008. The sequence continues at coordinate 27,830 of JBQTHS010000061.1, forward strand.
GAAAAAATGCAAACACAGCAGGCACTAATTTTTTTGTAGGCCGCTACTCGGAGAATATCGGGAAACAAAGCAGGCTCGGGGGGCTGGTAACCGTTAAGAATAATACAGACGGTACTAATGTGGTGGGGGCTGTGGATGGGTTTTTCCGGATGGGTGAATCACACTCGCTGAGCGCCATGCTGATCGGCTCATCCAATAACAAAGGCGGCAAAGAGGGCTTTTCGGGGTATGCGCAATACTATTTTACGAACAACCAGTGGAAAATATGGTGGACACAAACCGTGGTGACCAAAGACTTTGATCCGGGCATGGGCTTTGTTTCCCGCAGCGATGTGATTGGCACCACACCGGGTGTGTTCTGGTACTACCGCGGAAAAAAACTACCGTTCCCTAAATGGATACGGGCATTTGAACCGGGTATCCTCACCGAATTGTATCACCAGGCCTCTACCGGCAAGCTGATTGAAAGAGTAATCAGCCTTAATCCGGTCTGGTTCAATTTTCAGGACGGGGGTTATTTCGGATATTTAGTGAACCCCACTTTTCAACAACTAACCGAACCTTTTGCGCCGCTGGGCATTGTTATTTCCGAAGGAAAATATAATTATGTGCGCCACCAGTTTTATTGCAGCAGCGACCCGTCAAAGATCATAAGTGTCAACACCGGCCTGGAACTGGGCACTTATTTTAACGGGAAACTTAATTCCGGAAATGTTACAGTCCGCATTTCGCCCACACCTCATCTTTCAGTTTCGGGCACATTGAACAGAAACCGGTTTATTGAAGTAGGGGATGGCAAAGAAACCCGGACGGCCGACCTCTGGAGCATCAACGGCCGTATTGCGCTGAACCCACGCCTGCAGCTGATCGGGTTTTACCAGAAAAATTCACTGAACAACCTTGGGAATTATAATATCCGCCTTTCCTGGGAGTACCAGCCGCTGTCTTACATCTACTTTGTGTTTAACCGCCGGGGCTTTGATAATTCTCAGCTGCTGCGGCAGACCGAAGACCATGTGATCGTAAAATTAAGCTACCTGAAACAATTGTAGGAGATATTGATTTTTGTTTTGTCCCGTCCCCTTCTTACCTTGTGTACCCTTACTTTTTGAAACTCCCCGTTTATTTTCCGCAGCCCGCTGTTGCATACTGCTAAAGTTTTTTTATGAAAGTAAAATTGTTTTTTCTGCCATGCCCCGCCAGGCCTGTAACCCTGCGGAGCCAATCACGGTGTTAAAGACCATGCAGACCAATGCGGAGGGGTTTGAAAAATATACCGGGGATAAGTAAGGAGTTTAGTACAGGAGCCTGATCAAAAAGAAGCTATAAAAATTGACAACAGATCACTAACCAGCATCACTGCATACTAAAAACTCTAAAAAATGAAACAAAAAATCAACGCAGGGTTTATTCCTGCACTGCTTATGACATTTATCTTTATTGCCTGTAACAATGAAAAGAAAAAGGATGAACCTGCTAATTCAGAGGAAAAGAAAACAGAAGCTGCAGCAGCGCCAACCCGTGACCCTGCCATGGATGCAGCAAAAGTGGCTCCGGGAGTTTACCATGTACTTGCAGACACAATGAACATTAGATTAATAGAGATAACCGTAAAGCCGGGTGAGTCGGTTCCTGTTCATTCACATCCCGACTATTCATTGTATGTCATTGATGGGGGAAAAGCAGAGTTTGTTGCAAAAGACGGAACAAAACAAACCCAGGAATTAAAAGCAGGAATGGGAATGGTGACGCCTTCAGAAACACATGCAGCCAAAAATACCGGCACTACAACTCTCAGGATCATCGCTACGGAAGTTTTCCGCACAGCGGCCGCTACCCGTGACCCTGCCATGGATGCAGCAAAAGTGGCTCCGGGAGTTTACAAAGTATTAGCCGACACGATGAACATAAGATTAGTGGAGATAACCGTAAAGCCGGGTGAGTCGGTTCCCCTTCACTCACACCCGGACTATGCAGAATATGTTATTGATGGAGGAGTGGTAGAGCTGGTTGCAAAAGACGGAACAAAGCAGAGCGTTGAATTGAAGCCGGGGTTCGCTGCTATAACACCGGCAGAAACACATTCCGGAAAAAATACCGGGACTACTACTATCAGAATAATCGCCACGGAGGTTTTCCGGGGAAATTAATATTTCAATCTCCGGTACCTGCAACTTACCAAAGCAGGTACCGGCTTTTTTAATCCGGTCTTCAGACGGGATCAGAATCCGGTAACCCAAGCCCGCTGCATAATAACAGAACAAAAGATAACACTGGCTGCGTCTGTCAGCCAGCGGGAAAAAGCAGCCTTTCTGGACAGCAAATAATTCAGCAGAAAAACCCGATAGTTGCCGGCTTCACCGGAAATTCAGGCAAATACCTGTTTGTATAAATGTGGGTTATGTTTTAACTACTATTTTACCCGAAAGGGTAAAACCATCTTTTATATTTCCTGTCACAGCGGCCATTTGTTCAGCCAAACTATTTGAAAAAATACCATCCCTGTTGTTGGGGGTATCCGCCCCGCCCCGGCCGGCATACAGCGGGGAGGAGTAAACTTTACTGGAAATGTCTTCAGGAAAAGCAACCTGTGTTACCAGCAAAGATTTTCCCGCTTTATCAAAAATCTCTGCATGAATATGCGGGGCACGGCCATGATACCAGCCCGGATAAATAGAAAGAAACGAGACATGCCCGTTCGAATCAGTTGTTTGTCTTCCTCTTAAAAAATGGGATGCAGAAAAATCATTTCTTTGCATAGGATGATTTCCGTATTCTGAATAATTTCCGTCTTTATCACAATGCCAAACATCTACATGGACACCGGCAAGCGGCTTGCAATCATTTGTTTTATCCACAACAGTGAGGTTAACGAGCAGCGCAATACCTGTTCTGTCTGATTTGATATTTGCCTGCACCATTTGCGATGGGGTTTTGGTAGGAAACGGCCCTTTTGTTTCCCGGGGAGTAACGATACAATCATCTCCATCAATGTCATTTTGTTTTTTGGCACTGCCTGTGAGAACAACACCGCTGATTATTGCGGTAAGCCCAAAGATTCCTTTTCTCAGGAATTTTTTTCTTTCCATAAACTATGTTTTTAAAAGTTATAAAACAGCTGCTCAATATCAATAGACGTAAACCTATGTTGTTTCCATTGGCAGGGGAAAAAACAGGTAAAAAGGCAATTTATTGCGAAGAATGGCAGTTTTCCCGGCCAGGTTCGGTGAGATGGGTCATCCGGGTTTGACATACCGGGAAAACAACCGCTCAGCAAAGAATCAAAGTAATTTAATTCGGGGAAAACAGTTCTGAAAATTACAGTAACTTTAGAAAAGCTCTTTATTTATCACCTAAATCGTTGCTATATGAACCTCCTTCAGCGCCTTGAACACTGGGGTGACAGGCATCACCCTAAATGGATGGACATCGTACGTATAGCTTTGGGAATTTTTCTTTGCTACAAGGGAGTTGATTTTCTCAATCACATGAGCGACCTGGTTACCCTCATGAAAGGCCAGACATCATTCGGCGATTTTACCTATGTGCTGGCGGGTCACTACACCGTCTTCGCCCATATACTGGGCGGCATCCTCCTGGTATTTGGTGTGCTCACCCGTTTTGCCTGCATCATACAGATACCGGTATTGCTGGGCGCCATCTTTTTCATCAGCACCAATAAGGACATGCTGCGGCCCTATTCAGAACTGTTTCTTACCATACTGGTATTGCTGCTGCTGATTTATTTTCTGATAGCAGGCAACGGCCCCTGGGCGGTGAAGATGAAAGAGGAAACCAGGGCAGACAGGGAAAGCAGGAGAAGAATGTAAGAAATTTAAGTCCCCGTTTCAATAAACGCAATACAACTGGGCGGCACTGATCAGGCCTGACCTTGTTTTGCCTTAAGGGCGGCAAGGCCTTTCAGCGTTTCTTCGCTGTTGTTCTTCCAGAACCCCATTTTCTGCGAGTTGAAATAAAACTTTTCCCCTGCCGGGGTGGTGATGGAAAACCATTTCAGCAGCCGCCAGTCGGGTTCCTGCTGCACGGCGCATTCATCCAGGTTAAAAGAAACAGGAGTTCCGGTTTCGCTGACCTTGTAATACACTGTTTTGCCAATGAGGTACAGCACCCCGTAGGAGTCAAAAAACTTGAATGAGTTTTTATACCGCTTGAAAGAAGCGTAATGATAAAGGGCGGCATATTCCACCGGTTCTTTAATGCTACGGAGCACCTTATTGAAACGCTGCTCTTTAGCAAAGAACATCAATACCACGACAATAAGGCCAATGATACCGCCGATAATGGCGCCGATCAGAATTGGTGACATAACAATCAGTTTATGGTTATAAATTACTTTTCAATGCCCTGCCAGCCCTTGCCCCGTTGTGTTTTTCATTTTCCACCGTCAGCACCCCGTTCACTATCACAAAATGAAAGCCTTTGGAGTAAGCATGGGGTCTTTCAAAGGTAGAAACATCTTTTACTTCTTTTTCATCAAAGATGACAATATCTGCCGCCATGCCTTCTTTTAAAAGCCCCCGGTCTTTTAGCTGAAACTTCTGCGCAGGCAGCGATGTCATCCGGCGGATGGCCTCTTCGAGTGAAATGACTTTTTCTTCCCGCACATATTTGGCCAGCACCCTTGCATTGGTGCCATAGCCGCGGGGGTGCGGCATACCAAATCCATAGGTCCTTATCGTGGCATCGCTGGCAAACATATTGAAGGGATATTGCATGATGCGCTTCACATCTTCTTCGCTCATGCCATGAAATACGGCGCTGGCGCCCCCGTTTATCATGATGTCAATCACTGTTTCGGCCTCATACTTTGCTTTGTGTTTTCTTCCCTTCATCAGGTTGATCTGCTCAATGCTTTTGCCATTATAAGTAGTATCCGGCGCATAGTTTGCCACCACGGCATAGCTCAGGTGTTTCAGTTTTCTTTTTTTCAGCCGTTCAAGAATAGAACGGATCACATACTTTTTCAGTTCCGGCCGCTGTAGCCTCGCTTTGATGGAATCCTGCCCGTCGGCCAGCACCTCATCGGGGATCAGGGTGCTGATGGAAGTGCTGCTGGCAGTATAAGGATACTGGTCAATGGTTACCTCAATTCCTTCTTTCCTGGCCGCTTCGATCATCGGTATGGTTTCTTTACTGCGCCCCCAGTTATGCTGGCCGCTGCATTTAAAGTGGGATATCTGCACCGGCAGTTTGGCGTCCCGTCCAATAGTTAATGCTTCTTCGATGGCTTGTGTCACACTGTCGCCTTCGTCCCGCATATGGCTTGCATAGAGACCGTTGTATTTGGCGGCCACTTTTGCCAGCGCCACTATCTCCGGGGTTTTCGTGTAAGTGCCGGGAATGTAGATAAGCCCGGTTGACAAACCCACGGCCCCCTCCCTCATGGCTTTGTCAACCATATCTTCCATCCGTTTCATTTCATCTGCTGTGGCATCCCGGTTGGCCCGCCCCATCACGGCTTTCCGCACATCATTGTGGCCGATCAGGGTGGCCACATTGATGGACAATTTCAATGAGTCAAGATAGTTGAAATATTTCCCGGTGTCGGTATTCGAGGAACCACAGTTGCCGGTGACGCAGGTAGTCACCCCGTCCAGGATAAAATTGGTGGCATGGGGATCCCTTTTCTCGTCGTCTTCGAGATGGGTGTGCACATCAATAAAACCGGGAGCAATGATGAGTCCTCTGGCGTCAATTGTTTTTTTAGCGGGGATATTTACATCACGGCCGGTTTTAAAGATCTTACCGTCTTTTACAGCGATGTTTCCATAGTACCAGCTGTTGCCGGTGCCGTCAATGATCCTGCCATTAATGATGAGGATATCCGCTTCCTGGGCAAAGACAAAACGGGGAAAGAGTAAAAAAAGAAAAAGCCATTTCATTACCGGAAATTACACTATTCCTCCTTACTCCCTTTTTCCCCCACAAAATGCTGCTCCTTATTCCTGAACAGCACATTGAAAGTGGTCAGGGAGCCATAGCAGCGGGTGATGTATTGCTGGATGTTAACTTTTTCCTCATCCGTGAGTGTTTTACTGCTGTTGATATTTTGCTCGAGCACCCGGAGCCGGTCACGAAGCAAGACGATCTTGTGAAAAAAATCCCCGATCGGGATCTCTTTTGGCTTCAGGCTTTTATCGGCCGGCTGCAGCAGCATCATTCCTTTGATCCATTTATCACCCAGCGGGACAGTTTCGGTGATACCGCCCCACATTTTCAGGATCTTCAGCAATGACTGTTCCACCTCACTGGCCGTTTCGATCTCAGTCGTAACATTTTCAGGGATGATCTCCTCTAAATGTGCATCCGTTTTATCAATTTCTTTTATCCCTGTATTTATAAAGGAAATGATATAGCTGGCATATCTGACACCCACAATGACACCGGGTCCGTGCCGGGGGTGCTGCAATCTGGTGCCGATACCGAGCGTAGTCTGTTCCATGGTTTTTTATTTGAGGTGATATTCTTTTTTCAGCAACTCACTGAGACGTTGCGCTTTGCCCAGCAGCTTTCTTGCTTCTTTCCGCATCGTTTTATTAAAAACCGTCAGCATGTGTATCCGGTAATTCAGCCGGTATTTTGAATCAACCTCCAGGCGCAGGGAAGGATTGTAGTAAATGCGGCGTACATTGTTGTCATCGTCACGCATATCATTTAATACCACTCCGTCAAAAACATTTTCGGCAATATTCCGGTAGGTGTCCATAATATTTTCTTCATCCTGCGTACCCCACATAAATGCCCGCACACTTACATCATAGGAAATAATACTGTCGCTGACATAACTTTGATGTACAAGCCTGAGGTTGCCGGCATTTTTCAGTTGCTGCATGGTTCCGTCAACCGGTGTAAAGCGGAAAGCGACACCACGGGTGGCAAAAGAATTATAATAATACAGATCATTGGTGTGCTGAAGGGCATCCGGACTGTTTAATAAAGTACTGAATGAATCAAGTAACAGGGCCCTTTCATTTCTTAGTTGAACAATGGTGGTAAACCGGGCGATATCCGCATCCAGGTCACTAAGCAGGGATTGGATATATTTTTTTTCCCGCTTGTTCTCTATCATATGTTCCCGCTGATTCTCAGCCAGGAAACCGCAGAAAACAGCGAGGAATAACATGAGAAACTCCCAGAAATAGTGGGTCCATTTTTTTCTTGTAGTATGCGACCCGGTAGCTACCGGGTGATGATGAACTTCCATATACTATCGGTTTCTCAGGTATTTATACAGGAAGGCGCAAAGAAAACCCACCACCACGTAGATCACAAAACGAAACAGACGGCCTTTCCAGCTGGTATTATCGCCAAACATGGTATAAGTATATTTTGATCAGCAATTTACAAATAACTCAGCAACCATTTTTCTTTGTGATTCATTTTGTACCTGTCGTACCATTTGCAAAGCGGGTAAAGGCTTATTACTACGAAGGCCCAAAAAAGATATACGGCCCATAGCGTCACCCCTTCTCCCGGTATTACAAAGAAAGGAAAGAAATCATTGGAAGGCTCTCTTTCGGACCAGGAATGCCCCCGGATAAAAAACAGGAGAACACAAAGCAGGTGTACATATAAAAAATGAATGATGTAATAGAAGAAGGCCACCCTTCCATAAACGGAAATAAACCTGCCCAACCGGGTCCTTACTTCATCAAAAAACGCCATGAAGATCAAAGCAGGGCCCAGGGTAATGCTGAGATACAGTAAAGAAGGCGGGTATTTGCTGACATTCATAAATGACAGGAAAGTGAACAGGCCGTCCTTTTGTCTGGACCAGGGGGCCGGGTCGCCATATATATTTATCATTCTCATCACTACAAAAAGCAGGATCAGTCCAAAGCCTGTAAAGAGTAAAAGTTTTTTTCTTTCAATACCCTGGCGGTCAGATACCAGTTTACCAAAACAGTAACCGCAGAACATCAGCCCCAGCCAGGGAAGGAATGGATAGAGTATGAGCAACTGCTTTTTGCCAAATAGAGGAAACAGGCTGGGCCGGTGCAGTAGTTCATACCAGTGGTTGAACCCGCCGGTATGTTTTTTTTCATAGAAATCAAGGGCATTATGCCCGAGAAGGATGATGAGCCCGATGGCGAAGATGACCTGGAAAGGGAGCCAGATGGCCAGCCCCAGCAGCAGCATACCGAGCCCGATGACCCAGATGACCTGTAAGGCGATGATGGAATAAGAGAGATCAAAGGAAAAAATGAGATTGAGCACAAAGACCTCCACCAGTATCAGCCAGAAACCCCGTTTGATCAGGAAGAGGCTTAATTCTTTTTTGGATTTGCGTTTGCTCTGCAGGAAGGCCGACATCCCCGACAGGAACACAAAAACAGGGGCGCAAAAATGGGTGATCCACCGGGTAAAGTATAAGGCCGGGGTGCTGGTCTGCATGGAAAGCGGGTCTTCCGTCCAGGCATAGGTATGTACAAAATCCCGGGTATGGTCCAGCGCCATGATGATCATGACCAGGCCGCGGAGCAGGTCAATGGATTGTATCCTTGTTTTATTCAGGGTCAATGATTGTGCCATGAAAAAATATTTATTTCTCCAAAGGAGTTCCTTCGGAAAGATGATATTCTCTTTGTAAAAAAACAATTATATTTTTTGCTTTTTCATTCAATAAATTCAACCTGGTTGTGATGATAATATTGCTTCCCTTTAGTTGATTGATAATGAAGGCAAGGTCTTGTTGTAAGGAAGGGTCGTAAGATCGTAAAGGAGGATTATTGGCCGGCTTATTGATATTATTAAATTCATCCAGCATTTTATCAAACACGAAGGGATTAAATATCCGGGCAAGCAGGGGGTCTGCTGCTCTTCTTTCAATTCGCTCATCCTCTATATTTTGCAAAATATAGTCTACCAGTTTTTGATAGGAAATGATGCTGTCAGCTGCATTTTCCTTTCTTATCAATCGCAGTGAACCGGAGTATTTTAATTGAGTAATGGTTCTGTCGCTGCTTTGAAAACGGGTTGTTCTTACCAGTATTCTTCCCAGGTAATAAAGCTCATTTTCATACCCCTTAATTTTTTGCTCTCTTAGCAGATAAATCAATGAATCTAATTGATTCCGCTTTCTTTTTTGAAAGAGCAAATTTGCATTAATAGATGCCGTATCAACTTTTAAATCTTCAATAAATGTTTGAATAAATTTTTTCTCCCTGTCCTTTTCAATTTTATGCTCCAATTGATACTCTGCTAGAAAACCACAGAACACGGCAAGGAATAACATGAGGAATTCCCAGAAATAATGGGTCCATTTTCTTCTTGAAGTATGGGTATGAGCATGTACTTCCATTTTATATAATTTTAGATTTTAAATGTTAGATGTTAAATTGGGCATGAGTAATTTAAAATTCAGCATTTAACATTCAACATTGTTTTCATTCCAGGTGGTATTCTTTTTGAACAAAATCTTTTATCCGGCCTGCTTTTGCTTTTAATTGCAGTACCCTGTTAGCCAGGTTGCCGCTGATACTTTCAAGCCGGTTTAATTCTATCCGGCACATGTTAATAATGTCTTCATCCGTTTTTCGCAGATAGAGGGTTTCGGCCGGATTAACAACATTGCTTTCCCTGTCAACCGTTTTTATAAAATCCTCTGCATTTAATAATGGAGTGTATAGCTCTCTGAATCTCCTTTTACTTGCCAGCACATCTTCGCTTAGAAACTGTATAATCTCTATCGCCCTGTAATAGCCCACCATGCTATCTGAAACGTTTTTATTTTTTATGAGCCGCATACCGCCGGAATTTCGGAGTTGTACGATCGTTCGGTCATTCGGATAAAAAAGAGTAGGAGAGCTCCTTACAATTTCCCGCAGATACACATAAATGCTATTGGCTGGTTGTGTTACCAAAATATCCTTCATCAGCAGCTGAAGTGAATCTGCTTTCCAGGCCTGGGTATTTAAATGGCCTGCAATTGCCTGCAAATCATTTTCATCGGCTGTAAGGTCTTCATAGAATGACCGGATAAATTGTTTTTCCCTGTCTTTTTCAATCTTATGTTCCAGTTGATACTCTGCCAAAAACCCACAGAATACAGCAAGGAATAACATAAGGAATTCCCAGAAATAGTGGGTCCATTTTTTTCTTGCAGTGTGAGTATGTGCATGTACTTCCATAAATTTTTATCTCAAATTATATTCATCTTTTAAAGCAACGATCAGTTGTTTCGCAATATTATACGGGTTTCTGTAATATTCTGATTCTCTCCGCTTCAGATTTGTTTTTCTTGTGAATAAAGCATAGGCCATCTGGCTGATCGCCTGATCAGAATTATTTAGTAAAGGCAAATCGATGTTTAAAATCGAATCCTTTGCAGCGGGCCGTTCTGATAAAAGTTGATCCAGCATGAGGTGATGATGATAATAAAATACTGACTCCCGGGTTTCTAGTAAACGTTCAAAGGTGCTCAGGTCTGTATTATCGCGGTCGATCTGTAACTGCACCGCATGGTCATATTCATTAATGAGGCGAATAATGTCAAAATTCCGGAAATAACGAAGGGAGCCTGAACTTTTAAGCTGGTTAAGTGTGGCAGTTCTTACTGAAAACACGTAAGAACCGG
>JBQTHS010000062.1:0-4157 GCA_052389635.1 Bacteroidota bacterium
TTACGGCGATTGTACTGGCTGATTTTATGCTGCTGGAACAAAAAATAAAAAGAGTATTAACCCCAGGCCCCTAAAGGAGCTAACGACTATGCCTATCATTTATCATGTCACCACTGTTGACGAATGGACTAAAGCAAAGCAAGCTGGTAATTATGAGCATCCCTCACTGAATGAAGAAGGTTTTATCCATTGTTCACAGGAGCACCAGGTAGCCGGAGTGCTGGAAAGATATTTTACGGGTAAAACCAATTTGGTAAAACTGGTGATTGATACCGATAAACTTATCAGCAAATATATTTTTGACTGGTCGCCATCCACAGAGGATACTTTTCCGCATATTTACGGGGCGATAAATGCAGATGCCGTTGTTGAAGTGATTACTTTATAAATCCTTCTTCAGTTTTTTAAAATCAATATCCATCAGTTCAAACTTCGCTGCTTCCGGCCAGGAGTAGTGCCACCATTCATCATTGTAAGCCCTGAAACCATAATTTTCCATCGTCGTTTTCAGCAGGATCCGGTTTTGTAAAACTTCTTCCGGCAGTTTTATAAAAGTATGATGGGCAGTATCAGAAAAATTATCAAACCCGGTGCCCATATCCAGTTCCTTATCTGTTTTCAGGTTAATGATGGTAAGGTCAACAGCAGCGCCGCGGTTATGCCCGCTGCCATTTTTAGGATGGGCCACATATCTTTCATTTTTCACCAGCTTCCAGAATTTCACCGTCACCGAATAAGGCCGGTAGGCGTCAAATATTTTTATGCCCAGCCCCATGCTGTTCAGTTCTTCCTGTACTTTTTTGAGCGCTTCAGCGGCAGGTTGCCTTAAAAATGTACTGTTTGTTCCTTCGGGATACATCAGCCTGCGCATGAAGTTGTTGGTGCCGGCATAGTGGAGGTCGTAAACAAGTCCCGGGATCAGGCTTTTTAGTTCCACCATCTTTTTGGAGGGATTATTCTTTACCTGTTTTTTATAATCATCCCATTTGAAGGTAACCGGCGGCCGGGTATAGCTGCTGTCCTGCGTAAAAGCATCAGCTGTGAACCATGTTGAAAAAATCAACAGCACCAGCAGCTTACTGTGAAAAGCTTTTTGTAACTTGTTTGTCATCCGTCCGGCATTAAACACGGGTAAATTAATCTAAAAGCCGGACACTGCACCGCCATCACACCACCAATGAGCCAAAACAGATTCAGGTATCCCCTCAATGCAGGCATCATTATTGGCCTGTTGGTTCTGCTTTCCTGCGGAAACAAAAAGGCAAAAAATGATACCATCGCTTCCACCCCGGAAGAACTGAAGGAAAAAGTAGCAGCCTACATCAGCAATTTCTTACAGGAAGCCCTCACAGGGAACCGAAAAACACCCGGTTCATCGCTGCAACTGAGGCAAGCGGCAATGTCAAAATCTCTTTACGACAGGCAGGGCAGCATTTCATTGTGGTCAGAGAATGAAATATGGAAACCGGGAGCGGATTCACTTTACCAATTGATCGAAAACTCCCGGTTACTGGGATTATTCCCGGAAGATTATCATGTAAAAGAAATACAGGCAATAAGACAACAGTTTACCGCAGACAGCCTTGCCGGTGGCGCACGGAAAGATGCACTGCTCTGGTCAAAAGCCGACCTGATGCTGACAGATGCATGGGTGCAGCTGATCAAAGATGTAAAACTGGGCCGCCTGCCCAACGATAGCATCACTCTGAATAAAGACACGGTACTGGCACAAGAATTTTTCATGCAGCAAATACATTCATTGCCACAGTCGGGTTCTTTTTCCACGTTGGTTCAGTCGCTGGAGCCATCTCACATTGGTTACCATCAGTTGAAAAAGGGGATCAGAAAATTTCTTGATGAGGCTGATTTCAAAGAATTCACCCGGGTGCCACCCCCCGGAAAAGATATTAACGGATACAAAAAAACGCTGCAGAAAAGACTTTTTGAGGGCGGATATATTGCTTTCGACAGCGTTATGGCAGATTCCGCACAACTGGCAGATGCGGTAAAGAAATTTCAAAAAGAAAAAGGCATTACTGTGGATGGCAGGGCGGGGGAAGGAACAGTACGGATGCTCAATCTTTCAGACAGGGAAAAATTTATCCGCATCGCCATCAGCATGGACAAATATAAAAAGCTCCCGCCCAGGATGCCTTCAAAATATATCTGGGTGAACGCCTCTTCCAACTATTTGGATGTGATGGAAAATGCAGAAGTAAAATTTTCATCCCGTATCATTTGCGGCAAACCGAAAACCCGTACGCCGCTTTTGAACAGCACAGTGTCCGTTCTGATCACTTATCCGCAGTGGGTGCCCCCTCCCAGTATCGTTTTAAAGGAGATCCTGCCTGCGGTAAAAAAGAATCCCGGTTACCTTGCCCGCAAGGGATTCAGCCTGCTGGATAAAGATGGCAATGAGGTGGACCCTTATTCGGTTGACTGGACAAAATACAGCAAAGGGATTCCCTACAAAGTGATACAAGGTAGCGGTGATGCCAACGCACTGGGTGTGCTGAAGTTTCACTTTGATAACAAGTATTCCGTTTACCTGCATGACACCAACCAGCGCTACCTTTTTGGCAATGCCATGCGGTCGCTAAGCCACGGTTGTGTAAGGGTGCAGGACTGGGAGAAACTGGCATTGTATATTCTCCGTAACGACAGCCTCAATTCATCCAGCAGGTACAGGATGGCAGATTCACTGAAAACCTGGCTGAGAAACAAAGAGAAACACCACATTGCCATAAAAAACAAAATGCCGGTTTATATCCGTTACATCACCTGCGAAGGAAAAGACGGGGAGCTTGTTTTTTACGATGATGTGTATGGGGAGGATAAATTGCTCCGGGAGAAATACTTTGCCCGGAAATGAGGCTCTTAGGCGCCGGGATCCGTGTGCTTTTACACATGTTTTCTACACCCCGCCAGCACACACAAACCCATGAATAATAAGTAAATAATTTATTTCCTGATATTAAACTTACCCGTTATTTTTGTTTAGTTTAAAACCAAACTATCTCTTTATGAAGAAGATACTGTCTGCATTATTTGCACTGTACCTGCTTGTACCTGCCAGTTACGGTCAAGATGATGAAATAAGACCAAGGGGTCTCGGCATCAGTTTTTTTGTAAACGATTTTGTAACTCCTGCCCGTATCCGGTCCAGTTCATTGGTTAAAGTTCTGAGTGATAAAAAACTGGCGAAGCTGAGCGAGATGAACCCGGGTTTGGCCATTACTTACTTCAAAGGAATCAGAAAACATATTGACTATGCCTTTACGCTTGGCGGTTCATTTCTGCGCTACCCGATGCCGGGCAAGTCTTTCGGCTCTGACAAATTATTGCTGGAAGCTAACGCTGCTGTAAACCTGAAAGCAACTACGGAAAAATACTGGGTACAACCATACATCACACTCGGTGTGGGTGGCCATAAATACCGCGGCTACTACGGCGCCTTTATGCCTCTTGGTTTGGGATTAAAGATTAATTTCCTGGATGATGCACATTTTCTTATTACATCTACGTACCGTGTCCCTCTTACAATTGAAACAGCAAACTATCATTTGCAGCATTCTATTGGCGTAGCGGCAAGATTGGGGAAGAAAAAAGTTCCTGTACCTGTTATTCTTGACAGAGATGGTGATGGTGTTCCCGACAATGTGGATGCATGCCCTGATGTTCCGGGTCCTGCTGCCACACAGGGCTGCCCGGACAGGGATGGTGATGGCATCCTTGATAAGGATGACAAATGTCCTTATGTGAAAGGTCTTGTCAAATATCAGGGCTGCCCCATTCCGGACACAGATAAAGACGGCATCAACGATGAAGAGGATAAATGTCCCACTGTACCGGGTCTGGCCCGCTACCAGGGTTGTCCCATTCCGGATACGGATAAAGACGGCTTCATCGATGAAGTGGATAAATGCCCCACTGTTCCCGGCGTTGCCCGCTACCAGGGTTGCCCGGTTCCGGATACCGATGGTGACGGGGTGAATGATGAGGAAGACAGATGCCCCAACCTGCCTGGTGTAAGGGAAAATCAGGGATGCCCTGTAATTTCAGAAGAGATTAAGAAAAGGGTCAGCATTGCAGCCAAAAACATATTGTTTGAAACAGGTAAATCCAAGTTGCGGACGAGTTCTTTCAAAGGATTGAAT
>JBQTHS010000063.1:0-3840 GCA_052389635.1 Bacteroidota bacterium
ACGGATATGTAGAGTTTAAAGTTGAATTTTACCAGGCAAGTACTACCACTAAAGTTATACAGAACCTCATCCCCGTCACCTGTATTGATGTGGATGGAAAAGGATATGAAGACGGGGTTTTATATGAACAGGACCAGGTGCAGTTTTTCCCTGGTTATTATGATTATACCATGACAGGGGGAAACCTGCTGGTTAACTCTGTATCTAACTGGATGGTTATAAAAAATACCTCAGGGATCAGTTACCCGGGTATAGATACAACTGCAAAAGACGTAATGGCCACCGTCGTTAACAGGAATGTTTCCAGTTTTCTTCTCCGGATTGGGGCTTTAAATACTTCATCAACAGAATCTGATGTACGTTACAGAAGTGTATATTTCAAAAAATTTAATTATGGACACCCTGAACCCCTGGCCCTTAAAACCATCCTGAACCTGAGCGGCGGCAAAAAGCAGAATGGTGTGGAGCTGAAAGTTCTGCTGTCCAAAGATCATTTATTTACTAAAATGGTGATTGAGCGGTCGGCTTCCTCCTCTTCATCATTCTCCGACATTGGTGAAATGAATATCGCCGCCGGTGCAGGCGCTGCATCTCCGCTTTCCTATTTTGATGGTAATGCCGGGAGCGCTGTGAACTACTACCGGGTACGCCTTATCAATATACAAACCGGCAAAGAGGAACTCAGCAATATCCTGATGATAAAAGCAGATGTAAAAAATAGCAGCCCGGAAATAACCACCGGCTTTTTGCAGCCTGCCAACCCGGTGCTGGCTGTCAGGAGCAGGGAAGAAGGGGAAGCGAACCTGCAGGTATTTGATATGTCGGGCCGCAGTATTACGAAAACGAAAGTCAGACTGAACAGCGGTTCCAACAGTATCAGCCTGCCATCGTTCAATGCAGGGAGGGGTTACCTCGTGGTGGTGCTTGAAACAAACAACAATCAACTGATCAGCCGCAAGGTACTGGTTCAGTAGTAGTCTTTTAAATAATTATCCTGTATCAGGAAAACCAATCCAATGACATGAAAACCAAACCCTATCCATGAAAGACCAATGATCCATGAAAACTATTCGTTTTTTCTAACCAAAACAATTAACTATGATGCGAATAGTACACTAAAACCGAAAGGCAGGAGCAATCCTGCCTTTCCCAATTTTATACCGGTCCGTTTGTCCGGTTTAATGCTTCAGCTTGTCCTTAAACACTTTCATGAACTTATCCAGCTTGGGCCTTATCACAATCCTGCAATAGGAGTTGGAGTTTTCATTGTTTTCAAAATACTGCTGGTGATAATCTTCGGCAGAGTAGAATTTGGTGAATGGGGTAATCTCTGTAACAATGGGCCGGTCAAAAGCGCCGCTTTTATCTAATTCCACTTTATATTTTTCTGCTTTTTCTTTTTGCTCCGGGTTGTGATAGAAAATCCCGCTGCGGTACTGCGTGCCCACATCGGCCCCCTGCCTGTTGAGTGTTGTAGGGTCATGTGTCTGCCAGAACACTTCTAACAGTTCATCAAAACTGATCTTAGAAGGGTCATATACAATCTGCAGGCACTCTGCATGGCCGGTCTCTCCGGTACATACCTCTTTGTACGTTGGATTGTCCACATGGCCGCCGGTATATCCCGATTCGGCGCTGATCACACCGTCTAATTGTTCAAAGATGGCTTCCGTGCACCAGAAGCAGCCGTTGGCTAATGTTGCAGTGTCTGTTTTTCCGGGAGTGGTTGTTATCATAGTTTTATTCTCCATTACTTTATTGATGGTAGCGGTCTTTTCTTCAGCAGTGGAGGAAGGCTGGGCGCAGGAGAGCAGGGTGGCCAAACCCGCAAAGGCTGAAGTAAGGATAATTTTCATTTCTGATTTGTTTATGAACCTCAATTTACGCCGCCCCGGATTCTGCAGTTTGTCAGTTAGATGGCAAAGCTCCTCCTTTCTGAAATCATTAACAACAAATACAACAACCGGTAGAAGAGGAAAGTTTTTTTGCCTGAGGCTTTTGCCAATACAATTAACTTTGCTCACCTGGAAATAAGCCCTGCTTCCCGCAACCGTTATGAAACTTTTTCCCGAATCGGCCGCAATACAACTGGAATTTGACAAAGTAAAGGCATTGCTGGCCAATTACTGCCAGACGGACTATGCCCGCACCAAAGCACTGGAACTGCGCATCCACACCCGGAAAGAATTTGTGGAAACAGAACTGAAACAAAGCTATGAGTACCGGGAACTGATCGTCAACAGCATTTATTTTCCCAACGATTATATCCTGAACCTCTCAAAAGAGCTGAAACTGCTGGCCATCCCCGGCGCTGTGCTGAGCCCCGAAGAGCTTCAGCAAATACGGAAACTGGCCGAAAGCACAGAAAAAATATTCCGCTGGTTTGATTATGAAAAAAGACAGGCATATCAGGGCTTAACAAAAGTCATCAGCAACACCTGTTATGAAAAGGCAATTGCTGAAATGATCGGCGATGTGCTGGATGAACAGGGGCAGGTGAAAGACAATGCGTCGGAAGAACTGAACCGCATCCGGATGAACCTGTACCGGAAAAGAAATGAACTGCGGCGGTTGTTTGATAAGATAGTTGCCAAACTGAACAAACAGGGCCACCTCGCAGAAACAGTAGAGAGTTTTATGAATGGCCGCAGGGTGCTGGCAGTATTTGCCGGACAAAAAAGAACAGTGAAAGGCATCCTGCATGGTGAGAGCGACAGCCGCAAGACTGTTTTTGTGGAACCGGCAGAAACAATTGAACTCAATAACACGGTCTATGAACTGGAAAGCAATGAAAAAAAAGAAGTGTACCGGATTCTCAGGGAACTGACGGGGAAACTATCTGTCTATGCATCACTGCTTGCTGCATGGCATGTGGTGGCGGGGGAGTTTGACTTTATCCGGGCTAAGGCAAAACTGGCTATCGAAATAAAGGGGGAGTATCCATCCATTACTGACAATGCCCATATTCACCTGGTATCAGCCTTTCATCCCCTGTTATTGCTGCATAACCAAAGACCAGGGAAACCAACTGTACCGGTAACCATTACGTTGGATGATGTGAAAAGAATTTTGGTTATCAGCGGGCCAAATGCCGGGGGAAAAACGGTAACCATGAAGACCGTAGGCCTGCTGCAGCTGATGCTGCAAAGCGGCCTGCTGGTGCCAGTGCACCCTTCTTCCCGGTTTGGTATTTTCAAACAACTGATGATCCATATCGGCGATACGCAGAGCATCGAGTTTGAGCTGAGCACTTACAGCAGCCACCTGCTGCACATGAAGCGGTTTATGGAAGAAGCCAATGGCCGCACTTTGTTTTTTATAGATGAACTGGGCAGCGGCAGCGACCCCAATCTTGGCGGCGCTTTTGCGGAAGTGATCTTGCAGGAACTGGCAAAAAAACATGCATACGGCATCGTCACCACCCACTACCTGAACCTGAAGATAATGGCGGGCAAGACCGGCGGCATCATCAACGGGGCCATGGCATTCGATGAAAAGAACCTTCAGCCGCTTTACCAGTTACTGGTGGGAAAACCAGGAAGCTCCTATACCTTTTCTATTGCAGAAAGGATCGGGTTGGATAAGAACCTCATCAACCAGGCCAGGCAATTAGTGGATGAAGACCAGTTCCGGCTCGACAAACTGCTGAACCGTACCGAGCAGGACCTGCAGGACATTCAGAAAAAAGAAAAAGAGCTGCAGCAACTGATGAAGGAAAATGAAGGGCTGAAAAAAGAAATGCAGCAAACAATGGATGAGGACAAACACCGCCGGCAGGTGGAATTGCTGCGGGGACAAAACAAGATTGCGGAAGAACGCATCAGCTACCTGAAAGATATG
>JBQTHS010000064.1:0-7739 GCA_052389635.1 Bacteroidota bacterium
TTAACTGACTTTTGAGACCATAAAAACCATCCTGTTTGAAATACCCCACCCGGGGTTTGTTTCTCCCTGCTGCGTACTTACTTATGTTTTTTCAAACCTTTTATTTGCTTATCACATTTTAAGCAGATATTCTCAGGTGACTGGCTTGCAGTCTTCACCATCTTAAAAGGAACAAATTATAATTTTCAAAACATAAATAATTATCCACAAATTTTTCGTTTTTTGAACAAATACTACTAGTAGATGCAATTTTTTATTGAAAACTAACAAGTGTTAAGCCTATATTTTAATATTTTTATAAAAATTTATTCATATTTTATTTTTTCACTATTTAAATGCAGCACCATGAGTAAAAGAAAAGCAAAACAAATCTTGCCATTCGTTCTCTTAGTTGCGGTCGCCCTTATTGCCATGTTTATTAAACCCTCTGCCGACTTTGTACCAGGGCCTAACGACCCCCAGTACAGTTCATCAGACATTGCCTGGGTACTGGTCTCTACAGCGCTGGTCTTTTTAATGACACCCGGCCTCGCCTTTTTTTACGGGGGCATGGTCAATCGCAAAAATGTTATCTCCACAATGATCAAAAGCACCGTGGCTGCAGGTGTGGTGGGAGTACTGTGGGTTGTTTGCGGATTTAGTTTGGCTTTTGGTGAATCGGTAAATGGCTTTATCGGTAATCCTTCCACTTACGCTTTTTATGATGGCGTAAAGTCAGGCACCGCATGGCCATTGGCCAATACTATTCCGTTGTCGCTGTTCTCTCTTTTCCAGCTGATGTTTGCTATCATTACACCGGGGCTGGTAGTGGGCGCCGTGGCGGAACGTATCCGTTTCACTTCCTATGTACTCTTCATTGTTCTCTTTGCGTTATTAGTGTATGCTCCTGTTGCACACTGGAGCTGGCATCCGGAAGGCTTCCTGGCTAAAATGGGCGCCTGGGATTTTGCCGGAGGCACGGTAGTGCATATTACCGCAGGTTGCGCAGCATTGGCAGGGGCCATGGTTTTGAAACAACGAAAATCACACAGGGAAAACAAAGAAATTCCCCCGGCCAATGTGCCATATGTGCTGATCGGAACCGGCCTGCTCTGGTTTGGCTGGTTTGGTTTCAATGCGGGTTCAGCAGTAGGCGCCACGCCATTGGCTGTAAATGCGTTTGGCACTACCACCACCGCAGCATCTGCCGCCGGTCTTTCCTGGATGTTCTTTGATGTTATTAAAGGAAAAAAACCATCCGTGCTGGCCTTTTGCATCGGGGCGGTTGTGGGTCTTGTTGCTATCACTCCGGCAGCCGGCTATGTGGGCATTCCTCAAAGTATCATCATTGGCCTGGTTGGCGCATTAGTGTCTAATATTGCCGTAAGCATCAAAAGAAAATCCAAAGTGGATGATACACTGGATGTATTCCCCTGTCATGGTTTGGGCGGAATGGTGGGGATGCTGCTCACCGGTGTGTTTGCCAGCACGGCCGTGCATGGCATCAAAGACGGGCCACAGGGTCTGTTCTATGGCAACCCCGGGTTCTTCTTCACACAATTAAAAGCGATGGCAATTGTAGCTGCCTACAGCTTCGCTGTTTCCTATGCCATATTCAGGTTTATCAACTTTGTCATCCCGATGAGAGTCAGCGAAAGTGAAGAAGAAGAAGGCCTTGATGCCTCACAACACGACGAAAAATACCTGCAGGGCACATTGCTTGTACATAATAACGGCACCATCGAAGAAAAGCCGGTAGAATTTAAGTAAACAAAATCGAAAAAGGCACTGCATGGGTGGAGTAAGCTTCTCGCAAAAGCTTATTCCTGCTGTGCCCTTTTCTTAACATCTAAAATGTAGTACAATGTTACAGAAATTTTTTCTGGCAGCCATCAGTGCGCTGTCACTTACACCCGTTCTTTCACAAACAGCATCCGTAGTTTACACCACAGCCCTTGATTCGGCCGCTAAAGCCGCTGAACCGGAGAAAAAAGAACCTGTTCTGGCAATAACCGGATCAGTAGATGCATACTATAGAAATGACTTCGCAGATGTGAAGACCAATAATTACACCAGCTTCACCCCGCTGCATA
Organism: Bacteroidota bacterium; assembly: GCA_052389635.1. Taxonomy (GTDB): domain Bacteria; phylum Bacteroidota; class Bacteroidia; order Chitinophagales; family Chitinophagaceae; genus JJ008. The sequence continues at coordinate 2,073 of JBQTHS010000064.1, forward strand.
ATTCATTTGCACTGGGAATGGCCTGTATTAAATTTGAGCATAAAGGCAATAAGGTAACGGCTGTGGCTGATTTAGGCTTTGGCCCGAGGGCAAAAGATTTTTCCTATGCGGATGACGGAATCACCCAGGCTGTAAAACAAGCCTATGTTTCATATTCCCCCGCTGATTGGATTAAGTTTACGCTGGGGACCTGGGCTACCCATATAGGCTATGAACTGCTTGACCCGCAGCTGAACCGAAACTACAGTATGAGCTATATGTTTACCAACGGGCCATATTCCCACACAGGATTTAAAGCAGAAATAACAAAAGGTAAGCATGGATTTATGCTCGGTGCTTCTAATGCTACCGACTACCGCATACCCCCTGACGGGCAAATCAATAAGAAATTCCTGCTGGCGCAATATTCAGTTGCACCCACTGACAAAATCAAAATTTATCTTAACTATGCAGGAGGCCAAAACCCCGATACATCAAAGACTAACCAATTTGATGCAGTTATAACTGCTAAATTCAGTGATAAATTCAATATTGGCTATAATGGTACCATAAACTCCACCCGGCTTTGGGATGGCGCTAAGAATATCGAAAGCAAGTCATGGTGGGGCTCTGCATTATATCTGAACTACGACCCTAAATCCTGGTTTGGCCTCACACTCAGGGGAGAACTGTTCAGCGACAAGAACCAGTTCAAAGCCTTCAGCAGTTCATCAGAAGGCGGGAATATTTTTGCTGCTACCCTTTCTGGTAATTTCAAAACTGGTGGTTTTATTTTCATTCCGGAGTTCCGGCTGGATAATACCAGCAAAAAAGTATTGTTTACCGGTAAGGACGGGGAGTACACACAATCTGCATCCAGTTTTCTGATAGCTGCTGTTTATTCATTCTGAGCCCGCGGGTAAGTAAGTATTTCATTTGGCAAGCAATCGTTAACGGCCTTCCGTTTCCACGGAGGGCTTTTTTATGCCGAGTTTCTTCCCGCATTAATAATCCCGAATGAACAGCGCATCGCCAGTTTTTCATAGGTTTCTTTTACCGGCGCCTGCACCAGCTGTTCATCCAGCTCCCTGATTTTGGTGATGGCATATTGCTGAATGGTGAGCAATGGTAATACGATCCGTTCCCGCATTTGTATGGATACCTGCTCCACCGGGTAATCCGCCATCAGCTCATGGTGCCCGGTTATTTTGAACAGGTATTGCCTGGTCAGTTCATACTCGTCATGTATCATCTGCCAGAGTTCGCCAAACTGTTTATGTTTTCCAAGAAAAGCTGTCAGGGGGAAGAAGGATTTCATCATGGCCATTTCACAGTTATCCAGCAGGGTTTTAAAGAACAAAGACTGGTGGTAGAGCTTTTGCAGATCCGGCCACCTGTCCTTTTTTTCCATTTGCTGCAAAGCGGAACCCACCCCATAGTAGCCCGTTACATTTTGCTTAATCTGGCTCCAGGACCCCGCAAAGGGAATAGCCCTCAGATCTTTTAACGATAACCCGGATGCTGCGCCCCGCTTTGCCGGTCGGCTGCCGATATTGGTTTCGCTGTAAAACCGGAGCGGACTTACCTGCAGCAGGTAATCGGCAAGATAAGGGTGCTCCTTCAGTAATTTGTACGACTGATAACCGGCCTCCGACAGTTCCTGCAGCAGCGCCTCTTCCTTTTCGCTCAGTATAATATCTTTACTGGAAAATAAATCGTTGGAAATACCTGCATTCAGCAGTTGCTCCATATTAAACTGTGCTGCATCCACCGTTCCGAAATTGGAGCTGACTGTTTGCCCCTGCACTGTCAGTTGTATTTCCTTGTTGGAAATATTGTGCCCCATCGAAGCATAAAACTTATGCGTTTTACCTCCTCCTCTTGATGGCGGGCCACCGCGACCGTCAAAGAACAGCACATCAATCCCGTGTTCCCTGGAAACTTTTGTCAGTTCTTCTTTGGCCTTGTAGATACTCCAGTTGGCCATCAGGTAGCCGCCGTCTTTAGTGCCGTCGGAAAAGCCCAGCATGATGGTTTGTTTTTTATTTCTTCGCCGCAGGTGTTCGCCGTAAGCAGGGTTGCTGTATAAGGTTTTCATCACTGCTGCAGCGAGATGCAGATCATTCACCGTTTCAAAAAGCGGAACAATGTCAATATTCATTTCCTCTTTTTTCCAGCCACCCAGCAGGAACAGGCCATATACTTCCATTGCATTCAGGGCACTGTTGCATTGGCTGATGATGTAGCGGTTGCAGCCCTCCGGGCCATTGTACTGTTGAATTGTTTTTACTGCTGCAATTGTTTTTATAGTATCCTGGTGTACCGGGTCACCCAACTGCCGCGGGTCTGCTGATTTGCTGAGAGAAGATAACGCCGCTATTTTTTCAGCTTCCGTCAGCGAAGCATAACCGGAAGGCAGCACCTGTTGCCTGGTTGCGACGGACTCCAGTACTTTTCCATGCACACTGCTCTCCTGCCGTATATCCAGCGTGGCAAAATGTAAACCAAAGATTTCAATTTTATTGATCAGGTTATTCACCATCTGGAGAAAAAGTCCGTTGTGCTGGTGGATGATGATACCTTTTATCTGCAGCAGCGTTTCCAGCATTTCTTCTTTGCTCAAATTGGTTTTCTGCCCGGGTATAAAAAGATTGTTGTACAGCTTATTTTCCAGTTCCTGGAGCAGTATCTCAACCCCTTCAAATGTCAGTCTTCGCCGGAGGCGGCGTACATCGAGGTAATAGCATTTGATAATTCCTCCACGCAGGGCGTCCGCCACCTGCAATGTAATATCGCTGGTTACAAAAGGATTGCCGTCCCTGTCGCCTCCGGGCCAGAAGCCCATGCGGATAACCGGGTTGTTTGCATGCACCGTATCGGGAAACTGCGTTTTCAATTCAGAAATGATCCGCCCGGAAGCCGGATAAAAAATATTCTCCAGGTACCAGACAAGGCTCACTGCTTCGTCATACGGAGTTGGCTTTTTCTTTTTGAAAAAAGGTGTTTTGCCCAATTGCATCAGGTAGGTGTTCACCAGGCTGGTATTATTTTCTGCCAGCGCTTTTGACAGATCATTAATGATACCCAGCACGGGACCGGGATAAAACTGAGTGGGATGCGCTGTCAGTACCAGCCTTATTCCAAAATCTTTCAGCCTGGCGGCCAGTTCAGCCTGCCTGCCCTCCTGTATCACTTCCGATTCCAGGTGTTTGAGTGTGCCCATCCCGTTCAGGTCATTCACATGTCTGAAAGCCGCATCTTCCAGGGCATCAAAGAGCACTACCTGTCTTTCCACATACTGTACAAATCGGAAGAGCAGATCATTTTTTTCGTTCTCATTTGTGTAAGTGGTATGCCTGCTGAAAAAATCTCCGATGATTTCCACAGGACTTTGTTTCCTTTTATATCCTTCCTCACAATTGCTGGACAACAACGATAAAAGTATCCCGGTTTTTTCTATCCGGTGAAAAGGCAGTGAGGTGAACAGGCTGTTGTACAACTGAAATTTTATTCCCACTTCATTGCGAAACTGCTGCAAAGCCCTGTTGGATGACTGATCCATCTGGATGGTTTATACTACGGTGAATAATACAGCAAGCAGTGGGGTGAAAATACTTCATTTCAGGGGGAAAAAAGGAAATGATACCAAAAAAACTAAAACGCTTTATCCTCCTTCATATATTCCTTCCTGATGCCATCCAGCAGATCCTTCTGATGTACCGACCGGTCATTCCTGGCATAGCATTGCAGCATGGCATACTGTACGGCATTCAGAATCGCGGCGCCGCTCAGCTCATAGTTGCGGGCCAGTTCATCCAGGTCAACAGAGGCGGCGGGAGAAAGAGATGCAGGCATTGATTTTTTCCAGAGTATGCCCCGCTCCTGCGAGTTGGGCATGGGAAAATGTATAAGCGAATGAAAGCGGCGCAGGAAAGCCTCGTCCAGATTGTTCCTGAAATTGGAGGCTAGTATCATCAGGCCGGGATAATCCTCCACCCTTTGCAGCAGATAGCTCACTTCCTGGTTGGCGTATTTATCATGGGCACTCTGCACATTGGTGCGTTTGCCAAATAGTGCATCGGCCTCATCAAAAAACAGTATCCAGTTTTTGGTTTCTGCTTTTCTGAAAACTCCTTCGAGGTTTTTTTCGGTTTCACCGATATACTTGGAAACTATCTGCGACAGATCAATCCGGTAAACATCTTTTTCAAATTGTTTACCCAGCAGGGCAGCCGTTAATGTCTTCCCTGTTCCCGAAGGGCCATAAAATAATACCCGGAAACCCGGTTTGATTTTTCTTTTCAGGTTCTCATCTTTTTCAAACCGGTGATGGTGCTGCAGCCAGTAACTGATTTCCGTTACCTGTGCCATGGTGCCGGGGTTCAGCACCACATCGTCCCAGACCATAGCGGTAGTTATTTTTTTAGCCGGGAAATCAAGGCCAAACCTCGGTATTGTTTCTTTATCAAGCAATATCCTGTCCACCCAATCCTGCCCGATCACTATTCGGCCGCTCATAACAGGCTCGCCTTCTTTCACCGGCTCCAGCCACAGAATGCCGTGACGGTAGAAGAAATGGCCTTCAGAAAACAACTGGTGAACTTTTAACCGGTTTTCAATATCATTTCCCGCCAATATAAACTGAACTGTTTCGCCTGTTGGCAGCAGGCCGCGGTGATTGTTGGCTTTTACGCCGCCAAACTCGGGAAAGTCACCGCCCGAAGGAAGGTGCTCTGAAATGATAGATGAAAAAAAATTCGGTTGAATATGCGGCACCATGGCAAGCATAAGTGTGATCCATTCATCAGTGTTAGGCAGTTGCGGCAGGTGTTTTACAATTTCCTGTTTTACCAGGTTGCCGTTGAAATTTTCTTTTACCCATTTCTCCAGTCCGAACACATTTTTGTCAAAAAGGCCCTGCATACGCTTTGCAATAATCTGCCGCCAGCATGTATAAATTAAGGAACAGCGGAGGGTTTTTGTAACGGGTGGAAGTCGGGGTTTTCGTATAGTTTTCCTGCTGTTTGGAGACCCGGTCTTCTTCCACATTCACCAGTGATAGCATGGCCCGGTTAATAACCGAAACGGCGTCACTGAGTGTTTCGGTATCATAGGCACGGGCCACATTGCCCAATGCCACCCGTGGCGGATCGGTGGATGATCCCATTTTAAGGACAAGGTATTTGTTCAGTTCATCAGCGAAGAACTGAAATGTTTCATTGAGCATGACACAGCGTTTAATCCGTAAAGGGATCAACGCTACTTCATCTTTACCTTAAAGTGGTTCGATTGTTTAGAGAGGATACAAAATTGCGGTGAATTCAAATGTAAGCACAAAAGCCACTCAAAAAATACCACTTTCGTGGTATTTTACAATTTTATAACCTGCTTTGCGGGCAACAGGGTTTTTACCTAGTAAAAGAACCGCTCATAAAAACTATCCGGGCGGAAAGAATTGGCCGGCCAGCGCTTTGAACTCCTGCGAATCACGGATGAAATCTAAATCCTTATCACTCATCAGCTGAAAATAACCGCCAAAACCCAGCCTCAGCGATTTCTCCAGGCTTTTGAGGGCGCCGGCTTTATCGTTTTTCAACGCTTTGTAACAGGCATGGTGAAACCAGGTCAACGCCTCATGCTGTTTAAAAAAGAAAAGCTGGTCAAAAAGAAAATCCACATACACTGTGC
>JBQTHS010000065.1:0-10735 GCA_052389635.1 Bacteroidota bacterium
GTCGTCACCTTCATGGCGCATTTGTCCTGGTGGATGGTGAATTGTTTGAACCGGAAATAGTTGCTAGCCATATTTGATCAAGATTACCAAACGGCCCTTGCCGAAGCACTGACCGATAGATCATCAAACTGTCCTGCCAGGTATTTGTAATAGCCGGTGATGGCGATCATAGCAGCATTATCGGTACAGTATTCAAAAGCAGGGACAAATGTATTCCACTGGTATTTCTGACCCGTTTCTTCAAATGCAGTTCTTAACCCGCTGTTGGCCGAAACACCACCTGCGAGGCAAATATCCTTAATACCCGTTTCCATGGAGGCCTTCTTTAATTTGTTCAGCAGGATGGTAATGATGCGCAGCTGGATAGAAGCGCAGATATCGGCCAGGTTGTTTTGTATGAACTCATTTTTTTCTTTCTCTGTTGCCGCAAATTCTTCTTTATACAAATTACTCTTGCCTCCATTCCGTAAAAAGTACAATATGGATGTCTTCAGCCCACTGAAGCTGAAATTTAAGCCGGCTATCCGGGGCTCCGGAAATTTAAAACGACCGGCATTGCCATCTTTCGCATATTGATCGATCAGCGGCCCGCCGGGGTAGGGAAGACCCAGCAACTTAGCTGATTTATCAAATGCTTCGCCGGCGGCATCGTCGATCGTCTCACCGATCACTTTCATTTTTACAGGAGATTCACAAAGAACGATCTGGGTATGGCCGCCGCTGACGGTTAAGCATAAGAAAGGAAATGAGGGTTTGGGGTCGCCGATCAGGTTCGCCAGCACATGTGCCTGCATGTGGTGTACAGCAATGAGTGGTTTACGCAATGACAGCGACAATGATTTGGCAAACTGGCTGCCCACCAGCAGGGAGCCGATCAGGCCGGGAGATTGGGTAAATGCAATAGCATCAATTTCTGTAAGGTTGGTTTTTGCATCTTTCAGCGCTGCATCCACTACGGGTACAATATGCTGCATGTGGGCCCTCGATGCCAGTTCCGGCACCACACCGCCGTATTTTTCATGGATCGTCTGGTTGGCAATATAATTGGAAAAAATCTTTCCGTCCGCACATACCGCAGCAGAGGTTTCATCACAACTTGATTCTATTGCTAAAATGATAACCGCCATGAAGGCGTCAAAGGTAACGAAGGCTCACTACTTTCACGATAGGCCCTATCATACAATTAGAAGCTCTGTCGGTAAGTGTACGATACGTTAAGGATACTCTTCTGTCGGCAATCAGGGTAACATTTGCAGGAAGGGAAACAGGCTCAAGATCGGTTCCGTTGTCAAGTACAATTACAAGTCCGCACCCATCAAGACCGGTATAATCTTTTACGATACCGGTTACTTCTTCCTGTTGTTTGCTGCATGAAAAGTTAAGCAAGGTGATACAGATTATAGCAGCAAGAAACCTTATCATACTATTTTTTATAATCAGACAACCAAAATAGCCAACCCGCTGCTTACTTGCTCCGTATCGCTTCCACCGGGTCCATCCTCGCCGCCTGTCTTGCGGGAATATAACCTGCCAGGATGCCCACAATAATGCAGATAATGACAGCCAGCGCCATATTGGAAGTGGAGATGAACACAGGAAAATCCAATGCATTGGTCAGTACCTGTGTTAGCAGAAAAACCAACGTCAGCCCTATCATCCCGCCAATGATGCAGAGAAAAGCTGATTCGAGCAGGAACTCCGCCAGTATCACCCGGTTCTTGGCGCCGACCGCTTTTTTCAACCCGATCTGGTTGGTTCTTTCCCTGACGGATACAAACATGATATTGGCCACGCCAAACATCCCTACGATCAGTGACAATGCTGCAATGGCCCATCCACCCATATTCAGGCTTACAAATGCCGAGCTGATGGCCTCGCTGAAATCATTCACATCATTGAGGGCAAAATCTTCTTCCTTGGTCGGCGGCAGTTTGTGCAAGGCCCGCATGGTCCCGACGAGGTCATCCTTTAATGCCTTGCTGCTCATATTGTCCTGCCCCTGCACCATGATCAGCGGATCTGCCCTTTTTTCATCCATGATGTTCCGGGCAAAACGGTAAGCCGTCACGATGCTCTGGTCAAACTGCCAGCCACCGATCATGCTGTTGCCCTGTTTTTTAATGACACCGGTTACTACCAGCTTTTTTCCCCGGCTGCCCACTGTTTTTCCCACCGCCCTTTCCTGGGTGCCGAATAATTTTTCAGCTACTTCATTCCCGATCACTGTTACAGCGCTTCCCTGGCTGAACTCTGCATCTGAAATATAACGGCCAAATTCAATATCTATCGGTTGTATTTCCCTGAACTCTTCTGTAATGCCATAAATATTCACGTTGGAGAGTCGGTTATCTTCGAAATCCACATTGTCTTCCACATCTATTTTGAAGGCAACATATTTGGCGCCCGGTGTTCTTTCTTTTATCTGTTTCAGCTCATGATATTTCGGAGAAGGGCGGTTCACATATTTCCACCAGGGATAGTCCGGCCCGCCGCCGGCGCTGTAATCCCATTTATCAATGTAAATGGTGTTGGTGCCAAGCGATTTGACCTCATTCTGGATATTCTGTTCCAGGCTGTTCACCGTGGCCAGCACCCCGATGATGCAGAAGATACCGATGGTAACGCCGAACAATGAAAGAAATGTGCGGAGTTTGTTCTTCCACAATTCCTGCAGCGCCATTTTAAAGCTGCTGCCAACTATTTCGAGTGAACGGCGGAGCATGATGCAAAATTAGCCGGCAAAGCCGAAGAAACTCATTGATTTTGAGTTTCTGGTAAACCGGATCAAATCCTTACCGCCGTCACCAATGGTTCCGGCTCATGAATACTGAAGGAAACCGCTTTATCCCCTTCCATTTTAAAAATGATCTTTACAGAAGCCGCACCTGCCGGTGAAAAACTGTTGTCATCTACTTTATTCAATTTCCGTCCGGACGATCCTTTACGGGCTACCTGCAAAAAACCCAGCCGATGCATATCTACAACAAAGATCTCACTTTCACCATCGCCAAAGCGATATTCACCCAAATATCTCTTCTTTTCTTCTTCGGCAGTCTCAAGGCTTTTTGGCTTTATATCTGCATTGCCTAAGCCTTCCAGGTAGCTGATCACTTTATTGACATTGGCCTTGTCTTCCGGAGTAATATTCTTATCTGTGAGACGGTTCTTGGCATGTTGCAGCAGGGTGATGCCATGTGGCCCTGGCTTACTTTGAATACCCGGAACAGTTTCCACAATTTCCTGCAGGCTTTTATAGGTGCCCAGCATGGCAAAAGTGAAAATATCGGGTCTTGCGCCATGGCTCATCAGCAACTCCGCAATATCCCGGCGGCCCACATGCGAGGCAGCGCCAAGTGCTGTTTCCCAATCGCCAAAACCCCAGTCCCAACTGGCGCCGGCCAGTTCAGGACGGCGGGTCACCAGTTCTTTTACTTTATCAAAATTGCCATGGGCGGCGCCCACAATACCGCTTGCCATATTATCATCCATGCTGGGATACCGGTAAAAAAGTGGCCCGCCATCTCCGGTTACTTTATAAACCGCATGCTGAGCAGATGAATGGCCAAATGCGGTAATACCTATCAAACCAAAAGCGGAGCTTTTGATGAAACGGCGGCGTTGAAGAAGATCGTTATTCATGACAGTTTGTTTTTCAGTACACTGTTAATTTACGGAATCTACTCCCTAAGCAACGGCGAGTTCCCGATGACCGGTAGTATTATATTATTGAAGGTAGAAAAGCGGAAACTGGTATCAGCAATCAGGTTGGGTGGAACGGAAAGTGCCCTCCAGCAATTTTTGAACGATGACAAAGCCGATCTTATCGGGTTTGGTATAGCGGATACAGCCTTTGCCTACACTGTTGCCTTTGAGTTGGTCACTGTACTTGTCCATGACGTCCTGTTTCAGGATATAAACCCGATGAAATGTTTCTGTCTGTCGAAACCGGCTTCCGCGATATTGTTCTTCTCACAACAGGGACCCCCATACCGCATACTTTCCTTGTAGCCCTTGAGTTCCTGCAGGAATAGCTCCCTGATTTTCGTTAACGCCTTCAATCGCTCAGGTGGAACTTCTTTTAAATACTCATCCACCGTGGCGGCCTTGCTTTGCAGGGTTCAATTGTTTAAAGGATGTACATTATGAACGGGTCGTTAGTTTGGCTGACCGTGACAACAGGAGATAAGCGGCATACAAGACAATCATCACCGAATCTGCAATGACAGCAGTGCCGGCTCCCAGACCTGACCAGGCTATACCCGACGATAGTACCAAGCTGATGAATATGATCTTGCTTAAACCTGCAATGACAAGGGTGAACCGTCTTACCGATGTGTTGAAGGCGCCGTAGATCAGCATGAGGCCAATCAGGCCGATCAATGCTCCCCAGTTCCGGACGATGATCTCTTCTACAGGGCCTTCGATCGTCTCGCTGAAATTTGATCTGAGTGAAGCTTGTGGTGAAAACAATGCGAGGAACATGGTGCATGTCAATAGCCCGGAAACGAGCATGACCCATTTAAAGTTTGATACAAAAAAACGCATGGCATTAAAGTTTGGTGACAGGCAGAAGGTATTTTTAACGCTGTACTAAAAGTAAACTAAAAGATTATTAAACCGCAAGGAAATATAGTCCGGGCTTTAAGCATGAGCAAAGGGGAAGAAACGTTCCCGGGAAATGCGGAACATCTGCCGGGGCGGAAGGTCCGGCAGATAATTTATGAAGCTTTTGTATTCATTGCACTGGTAGTTCAGCAGTTGGATAATCCTGTTTAACTTCACCCTATTATGTTCACTGTCTGGCAGGGTTTAATTGGCTTTGGGTTGATCGTTTTAATAATACTGTTTGTCTTTCGTTTAAGTATAGTAAGAGAAGTCCTTTTGTTACCCGAGAATTACAGGGATCTGCTTACTGATTACGTAAGATTTTACCGGCTACTGGATGAGGAGGGAAAAGAAAGATTTGAAAAAAGAGTAGAGCATTTTTTGTCTGCAGTGAAAATAACCGGTATAAATGCTGTTGTCGAAGACCTTGACCGGCTTTTGATCGCATCCGGCGCAATCATTCCTGTTTTTGCTATTAGCGACTGGCAGTATATCAACCTGCATGAAGTTTTATTATATCCCGGGGCTTTCAATGAAGATTTTGACCAGAGAGGTTCGGACCGCCCTGTTGCAGGCATGGTGGGTACAGGGGCTATGCAATATGTCATGATCATTACCAAATGGCAATTGAGGCAGGGGTTTATCAATGAACAGGATGCACACAACACCGCTATTCATGAGTTTGTGCACCTGATAGATAAAATGGATGGAACCATGGATGGAGTACCGGAAATAATCTTAGAGAGGAAATATGTACCGCAATGGAAGAGTATGATGGATACAACCATCGGGCAAATGAAAACCTACGGATCGGATATTGATATGTACGGCGCTACCAGACCTGTTGAGTTCTTTGCTGTTATTTCCGAATACTTTTTTGAACAACCCGGCTTATTGAAAGCAAATCATCCGGATTTGTATAAAATGCTGGTGAAAATATATAAAACCGGAGGGTGATTCCTTAGTTCATGGGATAGGCTATATAGATCCAATCCAATCCCACATTTAACCCGCTTACTTTACCTTTTATACTACCGTGACTATTGATCCTGATATAGGTGCTTCCTTTTGCGCCATTCTCAAATTCCCAATCATATCTGCCTGTGTTGTCTTTGTGAATGACCCCTACTCCGCTCCATGATTGGCCAAGACCTTTGATCTTAAATGAAGTTTCATTTACATCAGATATTTCAAACTCTGTGACCTTACAAATATCCCTTTTTTCATCATCAGCATAATATAAACTGTAAACGGCATTAATTAGTTTACTTGCTTTGTAAACAGGCATAGTGGAGTTTTCTTGAATTGGTTTTATGAAATAAAATGTCTTGATCATCATATTCCATTCCTGGGGACACTGACTGTATTTACTTTTCTCCAGGACGGCGTAACGGGTATTGTTAAAGACTTCGTTAATTGATTGCGGTTTCATTATCTCCCTTACGAGATTTTCTGTGTATAAACCATTTTTCCCGATTCCATCAAATGCGGTCGAATTTTCACGGGTTGCATAAGCAATAATACTTCCTGCGGGTTGTTCTGCAATACTTTTAAAACCTGTTTCAGCTCCACGCATCCACGAACGAAACGGATTGTTTCTGCAGGCATCCAATATTAAAATACTGGTATTGCCCGGGTACCTGTCAAATTCTTCAGTAATAAAGTTTACAGAGATGGCCTGGAATTTAACATCATTTCTTTCATTTAAAACCGCATCAACAGGAAGCAGGTAATTTATTCCATCTACCTGAATTCCATGGCCGGCATAAAAAAACATAGTTATGTTGTAATGGGGCAACTTTTTACTAAAATCATAAATGGCCTTTTCAAATGCGGATTTATCAGCATCAGTGATTTTAATGATCTCAAAGCCGGTCTTTTTCAGACTGTCAGCCATCAAGTTTGCATCATTAACCGGGTTTTTGAGTTTGGTCCCATTAGCATAATCTGCATTCCCGATTATCAAAGCGATGCGTTTTTCTGCATTGAAAGGAAGGTCCCGGAAGGAGAGCCACTCGATGTTTTTTTCAAAGCTGGGTTCGTTGGCATAAAGGCCTGCTGCCATGCAAAGCATGCCGATAACAGGCATCCATTTTTTTTGCATAAAAAAGATTTAGTGGTTTACATTCTTTTTTTGCCGGTTGCAGTAAGTATAGAACGATCCGCTGTACGAAGGTAGATTTTATCAGCATGTGGAGGCATACTACTTTTTGAGTATATGTTCTTCGGGCGGGAGCGTTGCTGAATAGCTTTGGGTGATAGGGCTGCGGCCATACTGCGGGAAAAGTTATGGCACCCGATTTTTATAGGGCAGGCTATGAAAAGATGATCATGGGTTATATTTTCCTGAGCTTGTTACGGGGATGTTTGTAAGTATTATGTACCGTATAAACCACCACATGGTCTCCTGTAATTTCATACACTACTACAAAGGGGAATTTTTCAAGCTTTACAACCCTTAGTGCTTTCAGCGGATCTTCATCTATATAACTGTAAACTGTTGGATTAGCAGACAACTCCTTATATCGTTGGTGCAATGCATCAAGAAACCTCTCCCAAGTCCGGGTGGCTTTTCTTCATAATAATTATAGGCATCAACGGTATCCTGATGGGCTTCCTGTGTTACGATGACAGTAAAGGGCATGCTATTTCTTTTGCTGACGGGCGGAGTTCAACGATTCTTCCGTTGTATAAGATTGGCTTGTGCCGTCCAGGTGGTTTTGCCTACGCTGGTGGAATTGTTCAATATCTTCTTTGGTATAGCTCCAGTTGATCTCATCTTCCAGCAGGGTGTAGATAGCCTGAAGTTTTTGTTCATCAGCTACATCAATATATTGATGCAGTTTATCTCTCAATGATAATGGAATACTCATAGCTTCGTGTTTTCACAAATTTACTTTTTTTGGGTTAATGCTGCAACAGCCTTTAATTCGTGTGGTTGGTGGAAGAAAACACCTACCACGACGTGTTATTCTTTTGGAACACCCGCCACGGTGGAAATTCTGTTGCGTGGTGACACGCAACGGGTCATTTTATTTTGTAGACACGAACCAAGGCGAAGCAACATAATTCTTTCTCAACCCTTACCTTTGCGCCTCTAAAAACCAGTAACCAGTATCCAGAAACCAGCAACCAGCAATGAAATATCACAACGAAATACAACGCCGAAAAACATTTGCCATCATCTCTCACCCGGATGCGGGGAAAACGACACTGACGGAAAAATTCCTGCTCTTTGGCGGCGCTATACAGGTGGCCGGTGCGGTAAAGAGCAATAAGATAAAAAAATTTGCGACCAGCGATTTTATGGAAATTGAACGACAGCGGGGTATTTCTGTTGCCACATCGGTCATGAGCTTTGAGTATAATAAAACGCTGATTAACCTGCTGGATACTCCCGGCCATAAAGATTTTGCAGAAGATACTTACCGTACATTGACGGCGGTTGACAGTGTGATTCTTGTTGTGGACAGTGTAAACGGAGTGGAAGAACAAACCCGGCGATTGATGGAAGTATGCAGGATGAGGGATACACCGGTGATCGTTTTCATCAATAAGATGGACAGGGATGGTAAGAACCGCTTTGACCTGCTGGAAGAGATAGAAAAAGAATTATCCATCCACCTGCACCCGATGACATGGCCCATCAGCAGCGGCAAGGAGTTTAAAGGCGTTTATAATTTACATGATAAAAATCTGCGCCTGTTTACGGCGAATACAAAGGGCGATGAAGATACCATTGCGATAAAAAATATTCATGATAATGTGCTTGATGAAAAGCTGGGTGAAAAAGATGCTGCGCAATTAAGAGAAGATGTGGAATTGGTAGACGGTGTGCACGGCGAACTGAAAGTGCCCGACTATCTCGCCGGGAAAGTGGCGCCGGTATTCTTCGGGAGCGCTATCAACAATTTTGGTGTAAAGGAAATGCTGGATACCTTCATCAGCATTGCCCCAACACCCCGCAGCCGGGAAACAACCCTAAGACCGGTAGATGTGGAAGAAGATAAAATGAGCGGCTTTGTTTTTAAGATACATGCCAACCTGGACCCTAAACACCGGGACAGGATCGCTTTCTTTCGGGTTTGCTCCGGCAGGTTTGAGCGGAACAAATACTTTCATCATGTACGGCTGGATAAGGATGTCCGTTTCAGCAATCCTTATTCTTTTATGGCAAGGGATAAAAGCATTATTGAGGATGCTTATGCCGGTGATGTGGTGGGGTTATTTGACACAGGCAATTTCAAGATCGGCGATACACTGACGGAAGGCGAAGATTTTTTCTTTACCGGCATCCCGTCTTTTTCCCCTGAAATATTCAAAGAAGTGGTGAACAAAGACCCGATGAAAACAAAACAATTGGAAAAAGGGTTGCTGCAACTGACTGATGAAGGTGTGGCGCAGTTATTCACCCAGTTTGGCGGAAACAAAAAGATCATTGGTTGTGTGGGCGAGCTGCAGTTTGAAGTGATACAGTACCGCCTGCTGCATGAGTACGGCGCCTCGGTTGTATTTAATACGCTGCCGTTTTACAAAGCCTGCTGGCTCACCAGTAAGGACCCGAAAAAACTGAAAGACTTTTTGCGGTTCAAGCAAGCTAACTCCGGAGAGGATAAAGACGGTCATCCTGTTTACCTGGCACAAAGTGAATGGTTCCTTAACACAGAGAAAACAAATAACCCGGATATTGCCTTTCATTTCACTTCTGAAATTCACAAATAGAGTGTATAGTATATAGTTTGTGGTCCGTACAGTCTTTTAAAGTTTTTATATGATCGAAACGAGCAAGACAGTAGCTTTTGAAACAGAGCGGCTGGTCATCCGCAGGCTTACAGAGCATGATAAAGAGAATTTCTTTCTCCTGAACGGAAGTGAGGAAGTGATGCGTTATATCCGTGCTGTAAAGACCAGGGAAGAAAGCGATGCCCACCTTGAACAGATACTGGCGGATGAAACAGCCAATCCTGCCGTTGGAAAGGGCCGCTGGCTGGTTGAAGAAAAAGCTACCGGCAGGTTTGTGGGTTCCTTTGCCATCATCCCCATCCCCTCAGAACCGGAAAAGACACAGCTGGGGTATTCTTTTATACAGGAGGCTTGGGGAAAAGGTTATGCCACCGAAGTAAGCAAGGCAGGGCTGCAGTTCTTTTTAGATAATACAGACGTACCTGAGATTTACGGGGTGACAGAAACCGCCAATACCGCTTCCATGAAAGTGCTGGAGAAAGCCGGGTTCCGGTTTCACAGCATCAAGATGGAGGAAGGGAAGGAGCTGACGATATTTATTGTGAAGCGGAATATTTAAAATTTTGCCAGGATGCCGGTATAATTATGCGGCGTTATTCGTTTTAGCTCCCTTTTAATATCCTCCTTTACTTTCAGGCTCTCAATAAATTGCTGTATCAGTTTTTTATCAACTTTATTATTACCCCTGGTCAAGTTTTTCAGCGCTTCGTAGGGATTGGGATAGTTTTCCCTTCTCAGAATTGTTTGAATGGCCTCCGCCACCACGGCCCAGTTATTATCCAGGTCTTCATAGATCTTTGCGTCGTTCACCACCAGTTTGCCCAACCCTTTTTCAATGGAACGCAATGCGATCAATGTGTGCGCAAAAGGAACGCCGATATTACGCAGTACAGTCGAATCCGTCAAATCCCTTTGTAACCGGGATACGGGCAGCTTTGCTGACAGGTGTTCGAACAGCGCATTGGCAATTCCAAGGTTCCCTTCTGCATTTTCAAAATCGATCGGGTTTACCTTGTGCGGCATGGCGGAAGAACCGACTTCTCCTTTCTTCGTTTTCTGTTTGAAATATTCCACGGAAACATAGCTCCACAGATCCCGGCAAAAGTCAACCAGGATGGTGTTGATACGCTTCATGCAATCAAAATGAGCAGCGAGATTGTCGTAGTGCTCAATCTGGGTGGTATGCTGCTGACGGTTCAATCCCAATTCTGATACAAACTCATTGCCCCATTTTATCCAGTCAGTTTTTGGAAAAGCAATATGGTGGGCATTGAAATTGCCGGTGGCCCCGCCAAATTTTCCAGTAAAGGGGATTCCGATGAATTGTTCGATCTGGTTTTCTATCCTTTCCACAAACACCATCATCTCTTTGCCCAGCCGGGTGGGG